>CALILB010000118.1 GCA_938016625.1 uncultured bacterium
GAACGGGATGCCAAGCAGCGCTTGCACTCGGTTGCGGATGCTCGGCTGGAGCTTCTGGAGGCAACCAGCGGGTCGGCGACAGACTTGGAGACGTCTGCCCTAGCAGCGACATCAACCCGGTTCGGCCGACTGCTGCCTGCGATTGCCGTGCTTCTGGCACTTGGGCTCATCGCGCTCGGCGTAGCGGCTTGGCGACTGGCCGGCAAAACGCAACCCGTGGTGCGTTCCCTGGTGTCACCGCCAGAGGGTGGCGCCTTCTATCTCGAGAGCGGCACGCCCGGGCCCGTCGCGGTCTCGCCCGACGGCGCCCGGCTGGCCTTCACCGCACGTGACGCCGCGGGAACCCCCCGCCTCTGGATCCGTGACCTCGACGATCCCGACCCGAGAGTCCTCCCTGGCACCGAGGGAGCCATGTTTCCTTTCTGGTCGCCTGACAGCCAGACGGTCGCCTTCACCAGCGACGAGAATGAGCTGTCTCGTATCGACATCGCCGGCGGGCCACCTCGATTCCTATGCGACGCCGGAGGCGGCAAGGGAGGATCCTGGAGCGAGGAGGACGTGATCGTCTTCGGGAGGGCTAGGGGTCCTCTGCACCGCGCCGATGCCAGTGGCGAAGGTTGTGAGCCACTTACCGTTCTCGACCCTGCATTTCCCGACGAGATCAGTCATCGCCTTCCGCGCTTCCTTCCGGATGGCCAACGCTTCCTGTTTCTGGCGAACCGGGCGGCGGCGGCCAGCACCGACTATCGCATCATGATCGGCTCGTTGGATGGAACGCCGCCCCGCGAGCTCATGCGCAACGGTTCACAGGTCGAAATGGTCGCGGATCACCTCTGGTTCGTGGATCAGGGCACTCTGGTTGCTCGCCCCTTCGATGCCGGCCGCGAGATGATCACCGGAGAGGCACGACCGATCGCTCGAGGTGCCGGCGAGTTGCGAGGACCAGGTGTGGGCTTATTTTCGGTCTCACAGTCGGGGGTTCTGGCTTTCCACGGCCTCGACCCAGCTGAGAAGCGCTCAATCACATGGAGGGACCGATCGGGTCAAAGTCTCGGCACGCTGGGCCCCCCCGGTCGCCACCTCGACGCCGTACTCTCCCCCGACGGGAAACAAGCGGCCGTTGCGGCCTACGAGGAGTTCGGGTTCCTGAGTCAGTATCTTTACGATGTAGCGACGGAGATCTCGACCCGATTCACCTTCGGTGAGCCCTACAAAGGCTTTGCGATCTGGTCTCCGGGGGGCGACCGCATTGCCGTTACCTGGATGCCGGGCAAGGCCATCGAGGCGCGACCCGTCTTCAGTGGGGCTGACGGAGAGGTCTTGTGGGAGGCCGAGGCGGGCGAAGATCTCAGTCTCTTTGCCCAAGACTGGTCTCCGGACGGCAGTGTCCTCCTGGCCAGAGAATTCCTCCCCGGCGAGGACGGCCAGTACGACATCTGGGTGCTGCCGCTGGGTGGCGAGAGAGTGCCCTATCGACTGACGGAGACGCCCTTCAACGAGTTCGACCCTGCGCTGTCGCCGGATGGTCGCTGGATGGCCTACACCTCAGATGAGTCCGGTCAGAACGAGGTATACGTCACCTCCTTCCCCGAGGGCGGTAGAAAGTGGCAGCTATCTAAGGACGGAGGAGAGTCTCCGCAATGGAGTCAACGCGGCGACGAGCTCTTCTACCTCGATCTCGACGACGTCCTCATGGCTGTTCCGGTCGATCTGGAGGGTGACTCCTTCGTTCCCGGAAGTGGGTCGGCGTTGTTCCAGACCCACGTGGCCAGGGGGGCCTTCTCGGTGAGCCCGGATGGAGAGCGGTTCTTGATCGTCGAGAGGCAGGAGAATGCGGAACCCTCACAAATTAATTTATTGGTGGGATGGCAACAGTTGCTCGAGAGAAGAGGCGATTCGTGAGCCCAGACAATCACAGACGTCCTGGTTGGTGCTACCAGGCCGGGGCGGTCTGCCAACCGGGGAATGGGTCGAGATCGAGCTTCCAACCAGAGCCTGACTCGGCCTCATCGGCTGCGACGAGGCGGACGTTGGTCAGCGATTTGAGCCTCGCGATCAACTGATCTTGCGGCAGAGCGTGCAGGGGCGTCTTCGAGAGATCGGGCATCGGCCAGAGACGCAGGGTGTCGTCGCTGCCGCTCGAGGCGATCCAGCGCCCAAGCGGATCGATGGCGAGTGAGCCGACGGCACCCTCGTGCCCATACAGCAGATAGGGCTCTTCTCCGCTGACGGGTCCAATCCGCACGAGCCCATCCTGATCCGAAGTGACCACGAACTCACCCGTGGGGTCGATCTGCCACGTCTTGAGATTCAGTCCGTGGGAGGTCAACAATCGCGTCTCGCCGCTTTCGAGATCGAGGAACCGTAAACGAAACGTCTTCTGGGGTAGCTTCACATCAACGAAGATCAAGCGCCGCCGATCCGCACTTGCCCTCAGCCCAACCAGGGTGCCCTCGAAAACCAACTCGTCTCTCCCGGTGCGGAGATTCCAGCGCCACAGACCTGACTCCATGTCGACCCATAGGATTTCTTCCTCGCTTTCAAAGAGGACATCCTCCCAATACAGAGTGGGACTCGGACCCTTCACCGCGACAATCTCCCGGCTCGCCACATCCCAAACCCGAATCTGCTTTTCCTCGGCGACAAACTGACCACCGGCCGCGGCCAGCAACGAACCGTCAGGGCTGAAGCCGATCCCCCGTGCCTGGTCATCGAACCCTCCGGCAAGATACTCGATCGATCCGTCTGCGACGGTGATCAGTGCGGGAGAAGTGCCTGGGCCCTGATCTCGATACGCCTCCGCAAGATAGTCTCCACTCGGCGACCCCACGACACGACCCAGGTTGTTGCGGCCCGGGATGCCGAAAGCAACCTTTGCCAGCTCAGGGGTCTCGCCAATGAGCGACAGGGTCTTCACCTCGCCTCGGCTGGTCAAGGTAAGCCATCGTCCGGCAGGGTCGAATATCAGGTTGCGCGCAGATTGCCCTTGAACCACTATCGGATACGGCCCTT
>CALILB010000119.1 GCA_938016625.1 uncultured bacterium
TTGGGCAGCCGGCTACAGTTCAACGGAGCCGCCAGCTGGGTCCGGGGTGAGAATCGCACCGATGATCGACCTCTCGCCCAGATCCCTCCTCTACAGGGGTGGCTACAGCTCGACTACGGATTCCAACGCTGGCAGGCCGCATCGATCCTTCGTTGGGCCACGAGTCAGACCCGGGTCGATGACGATCCACTGACGGGGAGTGGCCAGGACTACGGTGAGACGCCTGGTTACGGCGTCCTCGATCTCTCGGGCGGATACGAGATCCTCAAGTCGTTCTCGCTCATCGCCGGGGTGGACAACCTGTTCGACCGCGCCTATGCCAACCACTTGAATCGAGGCAACCTCTTCGACCCCGACCCCGTGCGGATCAACGAGCCGGGGCGTACGTTCTGGATTCGACTGAGCTGGCGAGGGGGTGCAAGCTAGCGGCCCGACGATTGACCTCAGTTACACTCCGGCCATGGGTGCGTTCCTCGAATGCGGACCGTTCTCGGCCAGTGATGGCGAGGGCAGGGTGCTCTTCGAAGAGGCATCCGTATCGCTGGCGGACGGACAGTGCGTCACGCTAGAGGGGCCATCCGGAAGCGGCAAGTCGACACTGCTCCTCCACGTGACTGCGCTCGCCTACTCATCCCAGGCGCGACGCCGGCTTGGAGGTGCGGAGTACGCCGGCGCCGAGCTGCCGGGGTGGCGTGCGCGCGTCACCCTCGTGGCTCAGGATGCGCCGATGATCACCGGCTCGGTGGGCGACAATCTCGATTTTCCCTTCGCTCAAAGAGCCGGTAGCGATCGCGGATTCGACGAGGAAGGGGCCAGGCGCCTGCTGACCGCGGTCGAGCTCGGCCGCCTGCCGCTCGACCGCGAGATACGGACGCTCTCTGGCGGCGAGCGCCATCGGCTGGCTCTGGTGCGGGGCCTGCTCTGGAATCCGCCGGTACTGGTGGCCGACGAGCCGTTGTCCGGGCTCGACCCGGAGATCGCCGGTCGCTGCTTCGAGCTCCTCCTGAGGTACGCGCGCCGTCCCGGGCGACTCCTTCTCTGCGCCCTCCACGATCCCAAGCTCAACGCCCTTGCCGACCGCCGGCTGCGGCTCGCCGACGGCGGCCTCGAGGAGACCGGATGAGCGACCTCATCCAGCTCGGTCCGCTGCAGCTCGCGACGGCCACGCTGCTCATTATCGCCGCGGGGGTGGTCTCGCTTGCGCTCAGGCTGGGTGTCGAGCGCCGCCTGGCCATTGCGGCCTTGCGGACGGTGATCCAGCTCGGGCTTCTCGGGCTGATACTGGAGCGGGTCTTCGCGCTCGACAATCCGCTGTTGGTCATCGGCCTTCTGCTTCTGATGACCGTTTTCGCGGCCCGCGAGGCGGTGGCACGGTCGTCGCGGTCGTATGGCGGCATTCTTGTCGACGCCTGGCTCACCATGGCCGCCACCTGCTTCGTGGTCGGCGGTATCGTCACCCAGGTGGTGGTGGGTGTCACCCCCTGGTACGACCCCCAGTACGTGATCCCGTTGCTGGGGATGATACTCGGCAATTCGCTGACCGGAATCTCCCTCTGTCTCGATCGGTTCTTGGACTACCTAGAGGTTCGCTCGGCCGAGGTGGAGCTGCGCATCGCCTATGGCGCCACGCGAAGCGAAGCACTGGCGGCACCGCTCAGGAACGCCGTCCGCACCGGCATGATCCCGATCATGAACTCCATGGCCGCAGCCGGGATCGTGTCGCTGCCGGGGATGATGACCGGCCAGATCCTCGCCGGCTCGCCGCCCATGCAGGCAGTGGCCTATCAAATCGTGGTCATGTTCATGATCGCCGCCGCGGTGGCCCTCGGCGCCATGCTCGTAGTGGTCCTCGCCGGGCGACGGTGCATGGGCCCGGAGGCGACGCTGCGGCTGGATCGGTTGTCGAAGAGGGCTGGCGAGGAGCCGCGAGCCCTTGGCAAATGGCACCGGATGTGAAACACTCCCTCCTCTACCGGGCCTCTCGGCCCAGACGGCAACCTGCCGGCAGGTCCCTCCGTTTAAATTTCTAATCTAGCCGGACCCATCGAGCGGCGCAGTGCGACTGCCCAAGGCAGCCGAGCGCCCTCAGAAAGAAAACGTGTACAAAATATGAGCTTGTCTAAATTCAACCTCGACCCGAGCCTGCTGCGCGCTGTTGCGGACCTCGGTTTCACCACCCCCACGGCCATTCAACGCGACGGCCTACCTCCAGCCCTCGAGGGGCGCGATGTTCTGGCCTGTGCCATGACCGGTAGCGGTAAGACCGCCACCTTTCTGCTGCCCTTGCTCCAGCGTCTCATAGGCACCAAGCGCGGCACGACCCGCGGCCTGGTGATCGCCCCCACCCGCGAGCTGGCCGCTCAGATCGTCGAGCACTTCAACCACCTCGCCCGGCACACGAAACTGAGAGCCATGGCCATCTATGGTGGCGTGGCGATGGGCCCCCAAGAACAGGCCTTCCGCCGTGGTGTCGACGTCCTAGTCGCCTGCCCGGGGCGCCTACTGGACCATCTCGGCCGCCCCTATGCAACCCTCGATGGCGTCGAGGTGCTGGTGCTCGACGAGGCCGACCGCATGCTCGACATGGGCTTTCTACCCGACATCCGCCGGGTGCTGAAGCGTCTGCCACCTCTGGACCAGACCCTTCTCTTCTCGGCTACCCTGCCACGGCCTATTGTGACGCTGGCTCGCGAGCTGTTGCGCGATCCCGCCATCCTCAACATCGAACGACCGTCAGCACCGGCGGTGGGCGTCACCCAGACGATCTACCCGGTTCGGCACGACCTCAAGCCCAACCTGCTGCTCGAGCTTTTGCGGCGCAGGGAGATCGCCAACGCCCTCGTCTTTACTCGCACCAAGCACCGGGCCAACCGTCTGACACAGTTCCTGGATCGTCATGGGGTGGCCTGCGAGCGCATCCACGGCAATCGCAGTCAGTCGCAACGCACCAAGGCTTTGGCCGGTTTCAGACGGGGCCGCTACCGTGTTCTGGTCGCCACCGACGTCGCCTCTCGCGGCATCGACATCGAGGCGCTGTCTCACGTCGTCAACTTCGATGTGCCGA
>CALILB010000120.1 GCA_938016625.1 uncultured bacterium
AAGGTGCCGCTGGCACCGTAGCCCAGCAGTGCCAGACTGATCACCATAAAGGCGAAGTGCTGCCACTGGATGACCGAGAACAACCGGATCAAGAGGATTTCGTAACCGATCGCCGCCGCAGCGAGAACCGAGACGGCGAGACGGATTGGCATAGGTCGCTCGCTAGCGGTCGCCGGTCAGCGGGACAAAGGCCACCGGGAGGAGCTGCCGGGTCGTTACCTCGCCGGTCGCGGACTTCTCCACCATGGTCAACTGCTGAACCCTGAAGGGCCCACCCACCGGGATGACCATCCTGCCCCCGGGTTTTAGCTGCCGCACCAGGGGTGGCGGGATATGGGCGGCGGCGGCGGTGACGACGATACCGTCGAACGGCGCGTGCTCCTCCCAGCCGAAATAGCCGTCGCCGATACGGGTGGTGATCTCTTTGTATCCCAGACGATCCAGGCGCTCGGCGACCTCGCGGCCCAACTCGGGAATGATCTCCATCGTGTAGACGTCGGTCTTCATCTCGGCGAGCACCGCCGCCTGATAACCCGAGCCCGTGCCAACCTCGAGCACGCGGTCACCCTTCTCCAGCTCCAGCAGATCGGTCATGATCGCCACGATGTAGGGCTGCGAGATCGTCTGTCCATAGCCGATCGCCAGCGGCCGGTTCATGTAGGCGTAGCGCCGCTGGTCGGCGGGCACGAATTCGTGTCTCGGCACCCGTGCCATGACGTCCATCACCCGGTCGTCGAGCTGGGCTCTGCCGATCTCCCGGCTGGTGCGGCGGACGTCGAGCCGGATCTCGTCCACCAACTCCTGGCGCTGCTTCTCGTAGGACTCCTCCGCCGCCGGAATGCCCGTGGCACCCGCCAAAAAGAGCAGGATGGTCGCCAGCGCACACGAGGTTGCCGTCTTCATGATCGGGGTCGTCCCACCGGCATCAGCGCCATGGCCTCCTCACCCTCCCGAAGTTTCATGGTGTCACTGACCTCCTGGTCGTCAAAGGCCCCCACCAGGACCGCTCCAAGACCGAGAGACTGGGCCTGGAGGTAGATGTTCTCGGCGGCACATCCGACTTCGATGTAGACATATCGTCGAGCGCGTGCACCGTACTTGATCGCGGTTCTCTGAACGACACCGCCGATCGCCAGCACCACGGGCGCCGCGTCGACCCACTCCACACCATGCGAAGCCGCGGCGAGTCTTATCCGCACATCCCCCTCGACAACCGGCTCGAGGTCGTGTTTGTCTGCCCGATATCTGTAGACCCCGACCTCCAGGCCATCCACCCGCGCCGCCGCCAGATAGATCTGCAACGGATAGAGGCCGCCGGCCGATGGAGTCGTTCTCTCGCCCCCGGTACCGGTGACTCCTTGCACGGACCAGAGGAGCTGACCTATCTCCTCCAGTGTCAAACCTTGCGAGGAGAATCTACGGACCGACCGGCGCTCACGCAGAGCTCCTTCCACAGTTACCTTGCCAGCCAATCGCGGCTCCGGCAGCGTCAACCTCTTCACGGCCGATCCCTCCCGCTGCATGTGGTTGATGATCCTACGTTCATTCTTGATAACAGCCTTGGGTGTCTTTGAATTTCTCAGCGTCCAGGTTCATACCGGCGAAAACGGAAGCAGTCTCCAATAGGCAAGAAACGGGACAAGCAGCAACGCCGCCAAGGCTACCGCACTGTAGTACCACCGAAAGAACTGACCGGCTAGGGGTTCCTGCCAGACCTTGGCCGTCATCCAAGAGAGCAGTAGCGATCCCACAATGGCCACGGCGCCGCCCGCGGTGAGCAGTCGGGGCAGATTGCCCACTTCGGCAACCTCGGCACCGGCGATGCTCCACAAGCGCATGAGCAGAACAAAAAAGCCGATCAACAAGATCAGGTTCCAGGCGCTGACGACCCAGGCGGCGAATCTCAATCTCGAGGTGCGCGCGGCGAGACCTCCCCGCCACCGGTCGATCAGGGCGAACAGGGGAAAAGCTACAAAGCAGCTCACAAAGGTGACCGCAAAGAGAAGCAGCAGGGCGATCTGAACCGGTGCCCGGCCAAACCAGGACGGGCGACCGGGATACAACCCTTCCGCCGGCAGCTCGGCGGCTCGAATCACGCCGGCGCCGGGCAGCGGCGGCTCGGTGCCGTCGGCGATTGCCCGCACCCAGCCCGTTGTCAGCTCCCACACCCCCGGCGCATACCGACGCTCGCTGCGAACCTCGAAGCGGCTGCCGGTGGCGGAAAGCAGGAGCCCATGATCCGCCTGCGGAATGATCGCCACGCGGCTCCTGCCGCTCGCCCCCTCCTCACCAACGGCGAGCTGCTCGTACCGCTGCGCCGAGACGCCCACGGGGACCAGGCTGTCCAGCTCGCCAAAAAGCGCCAGCACCGGCGATTCGAGACGTGCCAGATCGGGCCGGGGGTCGTACTGCATGTCGATGCCCGGCAGCCATGGCTTGTCCGCCAGAGCTCGGCTCGTCTGCGCCCGGTAGAGAAAGTCGTACGTCAACTGCTCCATCTTTACCGTAATGTCCACCAGACCCTCGGAGCCGGTGAGATCCCGGACATTATTGGCAACGCGAAAGAGCTCTTGCTCCGCCGGGCTCACCGTCGCCCCAGAAAAGGGCACCAGGAAAGCTATCGCTCCCGATTCGGCCCCGGCGATGGTCGAGATCCACCCCCCCTGACTTATCCCCCAGAGACCGACGCTCCTCTCATCGACGGCCTGGTGGCGTCCGAGATGTTCGACCGCACCCACCACGTCACCCGCCAGCTCATGGAGTCCGGCCTTGAACCAATTGCCGGTCGAATCCCCGGTACCGCGCTTGTCATAGAACAGCGCCGCAAAACCGGCCTGGGCAAAGCGATGAGCCACCGGGCGGTAAGCGTGCCGAGTGTCGGCTCCCGAGCCGTGGACGAGCACGATGCCCGGATGGGGACCCTCTCCGGGCGGCAAGAAAAGGGTGCCGGCGAGCGACTCCCCGGCCCCCTCGAAGACCACCTCCTCCTGTCGGTAGACCTCCACCGGCGGGTAGAAGAACTCCAGGCCAAAGCGGTTCTGCCAAGCCAGCCCCACCTCCTGCCCGTCGGCGGCACGCACCACATAGACGAGATCGCCCCGCTCCGAATAGAACCGGTCGGGTGCGAGTGGATGGAGCCGGAGACGCTCCTCGCCGTCGAAGATAAAGATGTAGTCGACGGTTCGCCACCGGGTCAGGAGCAAGGTGGTCTCACCCGGCAGACCAAAAGTTCCGACAAGCGGATCGAACTGCTCCGCGGTCAACTCCATCGAGCGGCTGAGCTCGAACAGACCGGCACCACTGGGGGTAATCGCGGCACCGTTGAGACGATCGCCTTGGGTTGTCGCTTCGAACCGCCACTCGCCATCGGGACCTGGCAGCTGGATGGTGAGTCCTGGCCCCTCGCCCGGGTTCAGAGAGCCGGCAACCGCACCCAGCCCCTCGGCGGGGATCCACCCTTCGACACTGCTCCCCCCCTGGGCGAGCGTGATATCGAAGCGAACAAACCGCCACCGCCCTTCCACCTCGGCATGACCCACCCATCGCCCGGCCAGCTCGCGGTCGACCCCCTGACCGCAGAGCGGGTGAGCGAGCGCAATCAGACAAGCCACCGCCGTCACCCGAATGGCGGTTCGGAGAACTCCGTCCATCTCCAGTCTCTTGCTCCGACTCGTGGAACCCCGAATAGAAAAAACAGCAACTGGACGAGAGTCTATACTCTAAGTCCGCAGAAAACTCCCTGGAGATTTCGGACCATGACACGAAAGCGCGCAATGGCCCTGTCGACCATCGCTCTCGCGGCCACCTTTCTCATCGCACCCACCGTCCAGGGCGCGACCCTGGTGGTGGCCAACAAGACCGACAACACCGTCGATCTCGTCGACCTTACCGCCGGCAAATCGTTCGCCACGCTGCCGACCGGCTTCCGGCCACACGAGGTCGCCGTGTCACCCGACGGCACTCTCGCCGTGATCAGCAACTATGGAGATCGAGACCAACCCGGCTCGACCCTGACGGTCATCAATCTCGAGAAGGTCGCAGTCGTCTCCACCGTGGATCTCGGCAAGCACACACGACCACACGGTCTGGCCTGGATTTCCGACACCCAGTTGGCCGTCACCACCGAGGGCAGTGCACATTTACTCGTGGTGAGCCCACAGAGCGGCAGTATCGACAAAGAGATCGAGACCGGCCAGAAGGTCTCCCACATGGTGGCTGTTACCCCGGATGGAAAGCGCGCCTTTGTTGCCAACATCGGCTCGGGCTCGGTGACCGCCGTCGACCTGGAGGCCGGAACCAAGCTGCGGGATATCAAGACCGGCGAGGGTGCCGAAGGAATCGCCGTGACTCCGGACGGCCGGGAGGTGTGGGTCGGCAACCGGGCGGACGACACACTGACCATCTTCGACCCGGAGACGCTGGAGGTCCGGGAGAATGTCGCCTGCAAAGGCTTCCCCATCCGGGTGGCACCCACACCCGACGGCAAGAAGATGCTGGTCTCGGCTGCCGAGAGTGGCGAGGTGGTAGTGATCGACACCAAACAGCGACAAGAGATCTTCCGGCGACAGCTCGACCTCAGCACTGCCGCGGATGCCGGCACCCGTCTTTTTGGTGATCGTTTTGGAAAGAGTCCCGTGCCGGTGGGTCTGGTGGTCGCACCCGATGGCTCTTCGGCCTGGGTGGCAGCCACCCAGGCCGACGCCGTGGTGGTCATCGCCACCGCCGGCCTGAGAGTGCAGGGAATCCTGGAGGCCGGCAAGGAACCGGACGGCATGGCGCTGAGCCCGGTGACCGTCCGCCCGTCTACCGACTGAGCAGGCAGACCGTCTTAGGAGCCCACACCGGCCCGATGGGCCGAGGCCGCCGCGGCGAAGCGGCCGACGATCTCCGCCACCGATTCGATCCGGGTGACACCCTCCACACTCTTTCCCGCTTGCAGGTAGTCGCGGTAGGAGAACGACCGCAGCGAAGAGCGTTTGAGCTTCCACAGCGACTGCAGCTGGAAGATCATCCTCATCCAGTGTTTGGTGCGGCGGCCCTTGAGCATTCGGCGCGCCAGCGGTCCGGCCCTGGTACCCACCTTGGCGATGTAGGGGGTACGGATGACCGAGACCGGAACACCGGTTACCCGCTCGGTGAGAACGATGTCCTCCTCGCTAGCGTCGACGATCGCCTCTTTGTAGTCCTCACTCGCGGTGCACTCGGAGGCGGCGATGAACCGGGTCCCCATCTGCACCCCGGCGTAGCCAAGCGTCAGCGCCCGCACGAAATCTCCTTCGTCCCCGACGCCCCCCGCGCACACCAGCGGCACCCCGAGATCCGCGAGCTCCTGGTAGAGCTCCTCGACACCCTTGGGACCCGCATGACCGCCGGCCCGATTGTTGACCGCTATCAGTCCATCTACACCGGCCTCCAGGCCCTTGAGCGCCCACTTGCGCTCGGTGACGTCGTGGTAGACCAGACCACCCACCGCATGCGCCCTCTCCACCACCCACTCTGGTTTGCCCAGTGAGGTGACAAAGAAACGGATCCCCGCGGCGATCGCCTCGTCCACATAGAGTTGCATCCGCTCCTGATATTTCTTGGCCGATTTCTCGACCACCACATTGAGCCCCACCGGTTTGGAGGTCAGCCGTCGAATCAGAGCCAGACCCGACCGGAATTCGTGACCATGGACGTAGACCAACGACAGCGGCTGGATGATGCCGATGCCTCCGGCCTCGGATGCAGCGGCAACGAGCTCGGGATTGCTACAGGGATACATGGCGCCGCAGATCAGCGGCACGTCTATACCCAATTGTTTTGTAAGCTCGGTGCTCAGTAGAGACATATTGATGGCCCTCCTGCTCTACTTTCTCTTCACCGTCGTCACGGTCGTCGGAACCTTTCTGATCGCCGACCGGCTCCACTCGCGTCGCCTGGCGGTGATTTTGGCCCTGGCGGCCCTGGTCTTCTTTGTCGCCCTGTTTGCCGCCATCCTCGCTCTTCTGAGAGGCGCCGGCTTCTAAGTCTGGACAGCCTACTCCAAGAAGATCGGGCTCGACCAGGCGGCACCGCCGTCGATCTGAACCGCCCGCACATAGATGTACTCACCCGGTCGCAGATCCTGGAGCTGGCTCTGCCAGGAGAAGGTACGCTGGCCGTCACCGGGAACCGTCACCACCACTGCGCCACTGCGGATCAGGTCGAGCCGCTCGAGAGGCTCGGGAGCGGCGACAAAGACCCGCAGGCGATCCGGGGCGTGGGGGCCCGCTTCCAGCACCGAGCCCATCCCCAGCTCACCGAGCGAGACCCGCAGCAGAATGCGCGGTCCGTTGGTGGCATAGACCCGCCGTGAGCGGATGGCAGCCAGGATCTCCTCGCGGGTCAGACCGTCGCTGAGAATGGCGGCCAGACCACCCGATGGACCGTTGAGATGGGCCAGACCGGGGTGGCCGTCGTGGCCGTCACCGCTGCCGATAAAGCCAAAGCGGACGCCACTGTCGAGCACATCACGAACAAAGTTGCCGGGCACCGGGCTGTAGATGACCGCCGGCGAGTCGAGGGCTTCGCTGCTGCCATGGACCGAGACGATCTCGGTCACCGGCTCCAGCTCCGGATCGGGCAGGTAATTCCAGTTGGTGGCGATCGGCCCCCCTGCCGAGTGATGCGCCACCGTCAGCACCTCCCGCCCTCTGAGCGCAGCCCACAGCTTGTCGGGGGTGTCGTAGTCGGGGTCGGTCGAATCGAACAGCTCGGCCTGATCCTCAAAGAAGAGCACATGCCGGTGGCCGTGAATCCAATTGGTCCACTCGTAACCGAGCAGGGTGACGAACTTCTCGGGCTGGTTGAAGAGCTCGGCCTGCTCTTTGATTCCCTCCCAGACATCCGGGTGGATGGCCAGGGGCTCCATTCCCCAGTGGTCGTGGTCGGTCAGCGAGACCACATCGAGGGCGGCTACGTCGCGGGCATAACGGAAGTAGTCCTCCGGGGTTCCCGACCCATCGGAGAGGTTCGAGTGGCCGTGAATATCTCCCCACAAGATACGGTCCAACCCGGCGGCCACCATCAGCGGGTTGCTGGCGGCATCGAGACCATCGGCGCCCTCCGCCTGGATCCGGTAGATCCCCTCTTCGACAAAGGTGATTTCGATCCGCCGGGTGCCCTCGTCTTCTGCCGCAAATTCCACCGTGGATGGCAGGTCCAATTCGGTTGCCGGCCCCGTCAGAGCCACCTCTCCGGTGAACTCCTTGCTGAGGTTGCCAAAACGGTCGAGCACGGCGATGGTGAGCTCGACCGACTCACCCGGCCGCGCCGTCGACGGCAGGGTCAGCACCAGTCGAGCCGCCGCGCCCCCCAGGACATCGACCCAGAGCGGGTCGGCTACCGCACGGCGTATCCCGTCGCCGTTTCCATCCACCGCCACCCAGAAACGGGATCGGTGCTCGGCATAACGGTCGGCAAGCGCGCCGGTCGGGCCGGCCCCATAGACGATTCGTACCTGCTCACCCGGCTCGAGCGCACGCCCCCTGATCTCGATGGCCATCAACTGTTGGTCGATGGTCGCGGGTGCCAACTCCACACCCTCGGCCTCGGTGCTGACGAGGGTAAAGCCCGGCTGTTCGGGGTCGAAGGGCTGCGGCGTGCTCCAATGCCAGAAGGGCGGCGCCTGGAAAAAGATCCACCCCCCCTCGGCGATACCGAGCGGACCGGTCTCGAAAACCAACGACCAGCGCCCCGGGTGACCGGCCGTCACCGCCGTAGAAGGGTCCCCGGAGCCCCCTTCGAGCCAGGCACGTCCACCGCCATCCGACGGATGCCGGTCCAGTTCCAAGTTCTCCCTGAGGGTCTCGACGATCTCGGGTCTGGCGGAGGGAGATTGGCCCCGCGTCGCCTCTCGGCCCCACTTACAGCCCAGAGGCCAGATGATCAGACCCAGAGAAAGAAGCCAAAAAAGCCTTTTGGTCCACATGCAGGGCGAAAGATATCGAAACTCGTCCCCAAAGCCTACGTAGTGAAGAATAGACACAAATGTGACCGGTCGCCCAGGCTACCGCGACCGGGGGGGGTGCGATGGCCAGATTGCTGAAGATTTTCGTTGTCACCGTGCTCGTGGCAGGCCTCGTCGTCGGTGCCTATTTCTGGCTCAAGGGCCGGGGTGAGCAGGAGCCGGAGTTCGAGCTCGTCAAGGTCGAACGGGGAGAGATCACCGAGAAGGCGGTGGCCGTGGGGCAGATCGAGCCACGGCTCAAATTCGAGGTCAAATCCAAGATCTCGGGTATCGTCAAACGCTGCGTAGTCGACGTTGGCGACCGGGTAAGGCCGGGCGATCCCCTGTTCGAGATCGTTCCCGATCCCACTCCCACCGAGCTGGTGGAGGCCGAATCCCAGGTCGAGGCCGCCGAGGCGGCGTTCAAGCGCGCCGAGGCCGAGTGGAAGAGGGTCACCCAGCTGACAAAGGAGGGCATCTCCGCCCGCGAGGAAGAGGACATCAAACGCGAGGCTTTCGAGATCGCCAGGATCGAGTTACAGAGCGCCCAAGACAATCTGGATCTGGTCCGCCAGGGCCGTATAGCCGGGCGGGGTCGTCAGATGGAGTCGATCATCCGCGCCCCCGCCGGCGGTATCGTCCTCCAGCGGCTGGTCGATCCCGGCGACCCGGTGGTTCCGTTGACGACGTTTCAGGCCGGCACCGAGCTGGCGACCATCGCCGATATGGGTGACCTCATCTTTATGGGCACAGTCGACGAGATCGACGTCGGCAAGCTCGAGCTGGACGTTACCGCTCGGCTCAACATCGGCGCCTTGCCCGATCAAATGGTTACCGGCCGTCTGAGCCGCATCGCTCCCCAGGCCAAGGAAGAAGAGGGGGCACGTCTTTTCGACGTCGAGATCGAACTCGACCCGGTGGAGGGGATATTGCTCCGTGCCGGGTACTCGGCCACCGCCGACCTGGTGCTCCGTGAAAAATCCGACATCCTGCTGATCCCCGAGCGGCTGGTGCTCTTCGAGGAGGACGGGGCCAAGACTTTTGTCGAGATCCCGGCGACCGCACCCGGGGGCGAGCCGCAGAAGGTAGAGATCGAGACCGGGCTCTCCGACGGTCTCAACATCGAAGTCCTCTCGGGGCTCAAGGAGGGCGCCGAGGTGGTGGAACGGCCACCTCGCGATATTCTGGGATAGCGACATGATCCACCCGGGCAGCTTTGTAAAGCAACTCGTGCGCGACCTCCGCGCCCAGAAGCTGCGCACTTTTCTCACCACACTGGGCATTGTCTGGGGTACCGTAGCGGTCAGCCTGCTGCTGTCCTTTGGCCAGGCCTTTCACACCCAGATGATCAAGAACATCGCCGGTCTTGGCAACGCCATCGTCATCGCGTGGCCATCGGTCACCTCGCTACCGTTCGAGGGCCTGAGCAAAGGACGACGGATTCGATTGCGCGAGGACGACATCGAGCTCGTCCGCAAACGGGCCACTAGTCTGGAGGCCATCTCGAGCGAGTACACCGACACGTTGCAGCTCAAGCATGGCAAGCGGACGATGGCGGTGGATGTATCAGGGGTCAGCCCCATATTCGGCGAGATGCGGAACATGATCCCCGTGATGGGGGGACGGTTTCTCAATCCCCTTGATGAAGCCAAGCAGCGGCGGGTGGCCTTTTTGGGCGACGAGCTGGCCGAGACGCTATTCGGCTCGAGCGATCCGGTGGGTCAGACCTTTCGGCTTCACGGCTCGCCCTTCACCGTGGTGGGTGTCCTCAAGCCCAAGGAGCAGGACTCCTCCTACAGCAGCCGAGACAAGGACAAGCTGATCATTCCCGGCTCGACCTTTCGGGCGTTGACCGGCGAGAAGTACATCAATCTCTTTATCTTTACCGCCCAGGACGTACAGCGAACCGAAGAGGTAACCGACGAAGTGCTGGCCATTATCGCCGGCAAGTACCGCTTCGATCCGACCGACCGGGAGGCCCTGATGATCTGGGACACCACCGAGATGTTCCAGTTCATGGACGCCTTTATGATGGCCTTCAAGATGTTTCTCGGCATCGTCGGCTCGCTGACGCTGGTCGTCGGCGGCATCGGCGTCTCCAACATCATGAGCGTGGTGGTGGAAGAGCGCACCCCCGAGGTCGGCGTCAAGATGGCGCTGGGGGCCAAGCCCCGTGGCATCCTGGGGCAGTTCCTCATGGAGACCCTGATCTTCACCGCCGTCGGGGGATTTATCGGACTCCTGATCACCGCCGGTATCTGTGCCCTATTCCCCTCCCTGGGACTCGAAGAGTACGTGGGTATCCCAACGGTCGATGTCCAGGTCGCCGCCCTTACCGCCTCGCTGCTCGGTCTCATCGGTCTGGTGGCCGGTTTCTTTCCGGCCCGTGCTGCGGCCAACCTCGATCCGGTGGTGGCCATGAAAATGACCTGATGGGAGTCCCGACGTGACCGACATGCTCACCCCCAAGAAACGTCGCCCCGGTCTCGGAATGGTGTTCCAGCTCTTCTGGCGCGCCTCGCGGGTGCAGCGCAAACGGGCCATCCTGACGGTGGCCTCGATCGCCTGGGGTACCCTATCCCTGGTTCTGCTCATGGCTTTTGGCGAGGGGCTGGGTATTGCCCTGGGCGAAGGCTGGGTCGGGATGGGTGTGAACATCGCCGTCATCTGGCCGGGGGAGACGACAAAGCCCTGGAACGGGTTGCCCGCCGGGCGAGCCATTCGACCGCGGATCGACGACATGCGACTCTTGCGCGAGCGGGTGCCGGACCTGATGGGTGTAAGCGGTGAGATTCAGCGCTGGCGCACAAACTTCACCTACGGCGAGAAGACGGTCAACGGGCCGATCAAGGGCGTCAGCACCGTCTGGGGTCTGATGCGCAATCAGATTCCGCTGGCGGGTGGTCGCTTTCTCAACCCGCTCGACGACGCGCAACGCCGGCGGGTGGTCTTCCTTGGCTACGCCCTCGCCGAGGAGCTATTTGGCGAAGAAGAAGGTGTCGGTGAGACGATTCTGATCGACAACGTCCCCTACACCGTCATCGGCGTAATGATCGACAAGATGCAAATGGGAGCCTACAGCGGCATGGACGAGGATCACGCGGTGATCCCCATTCGCACCTGCTACGCGCAGTTTGGCGAAGACAAGGTCTCCACCATCATCATCAAGCCGCTCGAGCCCGAAAACATGAAGCAGACCCTGGCCGAGGTGGCCAAGGTGCTGGGTGCCAAATACGGCTTCGATCCGACCGACGAGCGGGTCCTCGGGACCTGGGACACAGTCGAGTCGGGTCGGATCCGGGACAACTTCATGTTCGGGATAAAACTGTTCTTGGGCATCATCGGCGCCCTGACCCTGACGGTCGGGGGGATCGGTGTGGCCAACATCATGTATGCCGTGGTCAAGGAGCGGACCCGCGAGATCGGGGTCAAGATGGCACTCGGTGCCAAGGCCAACTGGATCACCGGTCCGCTGGTCCTCGAGGGTCTGACCTACACCCTGCTGGGGGGCGTCTTTGGGCTGCTGATGGCCATGGTGGTAATCGTTCTCATCGCGCTGGCGCCGACCGACGGCAGCGCCGCGATGAGGTATCTGGGCAAACCGACCCTGTCGGTACCCATCGCGTTGTCGACTGCCGGCATCCTGGGCATCATCGGTATGCTTGCCGGCTATTTTCCGGCCCGCCGCGCCGCCTCCATCGACCCGGCCGAGACCTTGCGCTACGAGTGAGAGCCATGTCTGATACCAGCAAAGCACTCGCCAACGGCAACATCATCCGCATGGAAGGGATCCGCAAGGTCTACGACACCGGCAAGATCCAGGTCGAGGCGCTGCGGGGTATCGATCTCGAAGTGGACACCGGTGAGTTTGTGGCCGTAATCGGCCCTTCGGGATCGGGAAAGTCCACTCTCATGAACCTCATCGGCTGCCTCGACACCCCCACCGACGGCCACTACGAGCTGAGCGGCCAGTCGGTGGCCAAGATGAAGAAGGACGAGCTGGCGACCGTGCGCAACCGGCGGGTCGGATTCGTGTTTCAGAATTTCAACCTGCTGCCCCAGATCTCCTCTTTCGAAAATGTGGAGATGCCGCTGCTTTTTGGCGGTGTCTCGCGGCGCAAGCGCCATCAGCGGGTCGAGGAGCTCATGGAGCGGGTCGGCCTTGGCGACCGCATGGATCACAAGCCGACCGAGCTCTCCGGCGGCCAGATGCAGCGGGTGGCCGTGGCCCGCGCCCTGGCCATGGATCCCGACATCGTCCTCGCCGATGAGCCCACCGGCAACCTCGACTCCTCCTCCGGGGGCGACATCATGGAGCTATTCGCAGAGCTCTGGGAACAGGGCCGGACGATGGTGGTCATCACCCACGACGCCGCCCTGGCCCGGCGGGCCAACCGCCAGGTGGAGATCCACGACGGCCTGATCACCACGGACACCAGAAGCTAGAAATCCAGCCCAAAGGATCTCGATTTTTGTGCAGTTTCCTCTTGAAAACTGCGCAAAAAGGAGTATTGTTCATATTGGCACGGCACGATCCTCTCGGCCGCTGCCGCCGTGAAGAGTTCAACGTCGAATCTTCATCCTTCAACCAGCTACCAAAGCAAGCTTCAAGCCTTCGGAGGGAATCTCCATGTCGAATTCCGTCAACGACTTCATGCAGCAAGTCAGTGCCAGAAACCCTGGAGAAAAGGAGTTTCTGCAGGCGGTCCAAGAGGTGGTCGAGTCGATCTGGCCGGTCATCGAGCGCGATCCGCGCTATCGCAGCGGCAAGATCCTGGAGCGTATCGTCGAGCCCGAACGGGTCATCATGTTTCGAGTGCCCTGGGTCGATGACCAGGGCGAGGTCAAGGTCAACCGCGGCTTCCGCATCGAGATGAACAGTGCCCTTGGACCCTACAAGGGGGGGCTCCGGTTTCATCCCAGCGTCTATCTGGGGATACTCAAATTTCTCGCCTTCGAGCAGGTGTTCAAAAACAGCCTCACCACGCTGCCGATGGGTGGCGGTAAGGGCGGCTCCGACTTTGATCCCAAGGCCAAGAGCGATGGCGAGGTCATGCGCTTCTGCCAGTCCTTTATGAGCGAGCTCTACCGCCACATCGGGCCCAACACCGATGTGCCCGCCGGTGACATCGGCGTCGGTGGACGAGAGCTGGGATTCCTCTTCGGCACCTACAAGAAGCTCGCCAACGAGTTCACCGGCGTGCTGACCGGCAAGGGTCGGGGTTGGGGCGGGTCGCTCATCCGTCCCGAGGCCACCGGCTATGGCTGTGTCTACTTCGCCGACGAGATGCTCGAGACCCGCAAGGAAAAGTTCGAAGGCAAGCGGGTGCTCGTCTCCGGCTCGGGCAATGTCGCCCAGTTCGCCACCGAGAAGGTGCTGGAGTTTGGCGGCAAGGTGCTGACCCTCTCCGACTCCAACGGCTCGATCGTCGACGAAAAGGGCATCGACCGCGAGAAGCTCGAGTTCGTCATGGATCTCAAGAACAACCGGCGGGGACGGATCAAGGAGTATGTCGACAAGTATCCCGAGGCCACATTCCTCGAGGACCAACGACCCTGGTCGGTGAAGGCCGAAGTGGCCCTACCCTGCGCCACCGAGAACGAGATCAACGGCGACGAGGCCAAGACGCTGATCGAGAACGGGTGCTTCTGTGTGGCGGAGGGGGCCAACATGCCATCCACTCCCGAGGCCATCGAGCACTTCCTCGAGGCGCAGATTCTCTTTGGCCCGGGCAAGGCGGCCAACGCCGGTGGTGTGGCGGTCTCCGGTTTGGAGATGACCCAGAACGCCATGCGGATCTCCTGGACCCGTCAGGAGGTCGACGAGCGTCTCCAGATGATCATGAAGGAGATCCATCGCACCTGTGTCAAGTACGGCACACAGGACGGCTTCGTCAACTACATCGACGGCGCCAACATCGGCGGCTTCATAAAGGTCGCCGACGCCATGCTCGATCAGGGCGTCGTCTGACGATCATCACCACCGAGGGCAGCCTCTTTCCCGGGGCCGCCCTCGTTTCCTCCCAGCTCCGTTGACGGGATCCCTGCTCCGCCCAGGGGGTAAACTTGGGGCAGCATGGCCATCCGTCACCAGATCCTCAAGGATCGCCGCTTCCATGACCTGATGCCCTACCGGGTGCGCGAGATACTCCTGGTCTCGTCGCCCTACGACGCCTTTATTCTGGAAGAGGACGGCCAGCTAACCGAGCAGGTCTTTTTCGAATACCGGGATGTGAGCCTCTCCGGGCCTCCCCGGGTGACCCATGCGGCCACCGGTGAAGACGCCCTGCGGATGCTCAAGAACCGACGCTTCGATTTGATTTTGACCATGACCAGTCTGGCCGACATGGGCGTCAATGCCTTTGGCCGACGGGTCAAGAAGCTGCGCCCGGGGCGGCCGGTGGTCCTGCTCGCGCTCGACCGCAAGGAGCTCGACCGGGAGAGCAATCTGCTCGACCCGAAGTCGATGGACGGGGCCTTTCTCTGGTCGGGTGACTCGCAGATCCTGCTGGCCATCATCAAATACATCGAGGACAAACAGAACGTCGATCTGGACATCCAGCACGGAAATGTGCGGGTCATCATCATGATCGAGGACTCGCCCCGCTACTACTCGTCGTTTCTGGGGATGATCTACAAGGAGCTGATGACCCAGTCGCACTCGCTCTACAGCGAAGGGGTCAACGAGCTCCACCGCCGCATGTACATGCGCTCCCGACCAAAGATCCTCCACGCCACGACCTTCGAGGAGGGAGTCGAGCTCTTCGAGCGCTACGGCGAGAACGTGTTGGCGGTTATCACCGACGTCCGGATTCCCAGGGACGGACAGCTCGATCCGGACGGCGGTCTCGACTTCGCCCGCTATGTCCGTAAATACGACCCCGAGTTCCCGGTTCTCCTGCAGTCGGCGGAGGCCGAGAACGCCGAAAAGGCCTTGGCCATCGGCGCAACCTTCGTCAACAAGAACTCTTCCAGCTTGCTGGCCGATATTCGCAGCTTTTTCCGCCGCAAACTGGGTTTCGGCGATTTCATCTTCCGCAACCCTGACGGGGTAGAGCTGGCTCGTGCCAAAGACGTACGGGATCTCGAGCGTCATCTGGCGGTTATTCCCGAAGAGTCAATCGTCTACCACGCCTCGCACAACCACTTCTCCGTTTGGCTGATGGCTCGCAGCGAGTTTGAAGCCGCCGAGCGACTGCGGCCACGGCAGATCTCCGACTTCCCCAGTGTCGAGGCCACCCGCGAGTTCCTCATCAATCTGTTGCGCGAGACCCAGCGGACCGCTCACCGTGGTGTCATCTCGGATTTCGACCGGACACAATTCGACGAGACCCTGTTCTCGCGCATCGGCCAGGGATCGCTCGGCGGCAAGGCCCGGAGCATCGCATTTCTCAATCTCAATTTGGCTCATACAGAAGCTCTCGACTTCGGCGGCATTTCGGTGCGGATTCCCAAGACGGTGGTCATCACGACCGACAAATTCGACGAACTGATGGACAGCAATGACCTCCGCGAATTTGCCTATACCTGCGACGACGACGGTGAGATCGCCCAGCGCTTCCTCGAGAGCCGGATCGCCGATGATCTGCGCAGCGACCTGACCTTTATCGCCCATCACATCGAAGGGCCGCTGGCCATTCGCTCCTCCAGTCTGCTCGAGGACTCGCTGCACCAGCCATTGGCCGGGATCTACAGCACGCTGATGATCCCCAACAGCAGCCGGGATCCCGAAGTGCGCTTGCGGGAGATCAGCAATGCCATAAAGCTGGTATATGCCTCTACCTTCTTTCAAAACGCCAAAACCTTCTTGGCGAGCACCGGCAATCGGGTGGAAGAGGAGCGGATGGGAGTGATCATCCAGGAGCTGGTCGGCCGTCACCATGGGGATCGCTTCTATCCGAACTTTGCCGGCCTCGCCCAGTCGCGCAACTTCTACCCGATCGGCCCGCAACAGGCCGAGGACGGGGTGGTGACAGCGGCCCTCGGTCTCGGCCGGCTGGTGGTCGACGGCGGCCTGGCGTTGCGCTTCAGCCCCCACCACCCGCAAGTTCTGCCCCAGCTGGCGACGGCGAAGTCGGTAATGGAGGGCACACAACGGGGTTTCTATGCCCTCGACATGGGAAAAGACAGCGGCGACGAGATCGCTGATCTCTACAGTAACGTCCGCTTCTACGATCTCGAGCAGGCCGAGCTCGATGGGACCTTGCTGCCGGTCGGCAGCGTCTTTTCCGCCGACGACCAGCAGTTGCGCGACGATCTGAGTCTGGCGGGACCTCGGATCGTGACTTTTAGCAACATCCTCAAGCACAAAGCGGTGCCCCTCGCCGAGGCCCTGGTCAACGTGCTGGAGATTGCAGAGCAAGGACTCGGCTCGTCGGTCGAGCTCGAGTTCGCTTGCGACATGGGCGACTGGGGCCGGCCGATGCGTCACGGACGGGAGCGCAGCCACCCTGAGCTCTATCTCCTCCAGGTGAGGCCCTTTGGCACCCGAGCTTTGACCGGCGAGGTCAAGAAGCTCGACTTCGAGCCCAACCAGGCCCTGTGCTCGTCCGACAGGAGCCTGGGACACGGGATAGAGGACGGTATTCGCGACATTGTCTATGTCCGCCGAGACCGCTGGGAGGCGGCTCAGAACAAAGCCATCGCCGGTGAAGTCGGCGAGCTCAACAAACTTCTGGGAGAGCGCCGGCCCTATGTGGTCATCGGCCCCGGACGCTGGGGCACCGCCGACCCCTGGCTGGGAATCCCCGTCCAGTGGTC
>CALILB010000121.1 GCA_938016625.1 uncultured bacterium
CGACCATGAAGCTCGATCGGGAGAAGAGCACCGCCGGCAAATTGGTTTTCGATTTCACGGGCGGCACCAACCTCGATCCGGCGGTGGATTCGCACATCCACTCCGCCGAGATCCAGCTGACCGACCCGAAGCACATCGAGACCATCTGGGAGTCCTACGCCGGCGGCAAGAAGGCCGGTGGCATGGTCTTCCACCTGGCCCGGTCCGACTAGACCGGGGAGACGGCAACGGAGCCTGCCGGGCAACTACCGTCAGAGATTTCCAGTCCTGATGATGGAGGCACCAATGTCCTCGAGATGGCTCACGAACGGAGTCCTCGCCGCTGTTCTCGTCGGTCTTCTTGTCACCGGGTGTCGGCCGGCACCGGAGCCACCAGCGGCCGACCAGGCTGCGAGTGGGTTCCCTGTTCTGACCGGTGACTACCTGGGCCAGGAGCCCCCCGGGATGGAACCAGTACTCTTCGCCCCCGGCATCGTCTCGACCGGTCTTGGCGAGCGCGACGTGGCGATGACCCCTGACGGCAACGAGCTCTACTACACCGCTGTCGTGGGTCCGGCCTTCAACTTTGGCGCCATCGTCGTCACCAGACGGGTGGATGGCCAGTGGACCCCACCCGAGATTGCGCCCTTTTCGGGACACCATATGGATCTCGAGCCCGCCATCTCCCCCGATGGACAGCGCTTCTTCTTCATGTCCACGCGTCCTTTGCCCGGCGTCACCGAGGCCACGGGCAACGAGGACATCTGGGTGATGGACCGCAGCGGAGAGGGTTGGGGTGAGCCGTACAACCTCGGACCACCGATCAACACTGAAGGCGGAGAGTTTTTTCCCTCGGTCACCTCGGACGGCACCCTCTACTTCACCCGCAAGGTGGCGGAGGGGTCGGAGTCGATCTATCGCTCACATCTGGTGGACGGCGTCTACAGCGAGCCCGAGATGCTGCCGGAGCAGATCAACTCGGGCCAGCTCCGCTTCAACGCCTTTATCGCCCGTGACGAGAGCTACATCATCGTCCCTGTCTGGGGTCGGGAGGACAGCCTGGGCGGAGTCGACTACTACATCGTCTTCCGCTCACCCGAGGATTTCTGGAGCGATCCGATCAACATGGGCGAGACCATCAACGCCGCCGAAGGCGCCGAGTGGTCCCCCTACGTCTCCCCCGACGGCAAGTACCTCTTCTTCATGTCCTCGCGGGCGACGATCCAGGATCGGTTCTCGCCGGCTCGTCAGACCTACGAGTCTCTACAGGATCTGCACAACAAACCGATGAACGGCAGCTTCGACATCTGGTGGATCGATGCCGGGATCATCGAGAAATTGCGACCCGAAGGATTCTGACTAGTCGAGCTGGGCCGCGGCCGCGGCGATGATCCGCGACCAGTGTTTGTCGAACATGAAGACCCAGTCGGCGGGGTGAGCGCGGATGCTCTGCTCGAACGAGCTCGCCCACCGCTGTGTCGACACAACCAGATCCTTCTCATCGAAGGGCTCATCGACCGTCATCACTATCCGCTCACCCTCGACCCGGACATACAAAGGCAGGATAGGCACGTCGCGACGCGCGGCGAAGCGGGAGGGCCACGCCGGCAGCCAGACGGGCTGGCCAAAGACCTCCACCTGGACGGTATCTTCCGTGCGACGCGCCAGGTCGGCGGTACCGACAACAAGGGCTCCCTGCTTGAAGGCCCGGAGTATCCCCCGCGCCAGCGAGACCGGATCCGCACGCCGGGCGTAGATGGCGTTCATCCCCAGCCTTTCGAAGTACCGACGGGAGATGCGCGCCCGTGTCTCGGATTTGGACTCCCGCATCAACATCCGCGACGGGAACTCTCGCCCAAAGAACGGACCGGCGAGGACCGAGCCGACACAGTGGGTGGTCACGGCCATTCCCGAGCCGCGTGTCTCCAGGACCTCGCGGCATCTCCCGTAGCTGACCTCATCCATCGTCGTTGCGTCCGCCACGACCTCCGAGCCGTGACCAAGAGCCATGCCGTACAGCACAGCCGCCGAGGCCAGTTTGTCGGCAATCTGAAAGTACATCGCCCGGGGATCGGGATGTCCAATGACCCGACACAGATTCACGGCCGTCCGACGAAGATGGCTCCCCGGGAGAAAGTAGAAAGACTTGAAGAAGAGCCCAAAGCTGGCGGCCAGGCTTCGTCCCGCCCAGTCGGGTAGATAGGTAGCCATCTTGACCAACCCGTCCAAGGGCAGGATGGCCAGGTCTTTGAACCGTCTGAAATGGAATCCCAAGGACCGATCTCCCGGGGCGGATCCTAGCAGTCCACGGCACGACTCGAATCGGCGCGGCTCTACAGCGATTTCCACCTGGGGCTCGTTTGCATTACTCTAGGCCAGCACAAGAGTTGGCGAGTTGATGCGTTTCGTAAAGACAGTGGGAGTACTGCTGCTGGTGCTCACGGCCCTTGGCTGCAGCCGGCCGGAATCGGTGCCGGTCGATGAGGCACCGGACCCCCTTTATGTCGATCCCGCGACCCGGGACTTTTCGCAGAACCCCGAGCTGCTGGACCGGGTTCTCGGGAGCCCACACGGCTACCTCCGGTTTATCAATGTGCCCTTTAGCCAGGAGCTCTGTCGGCACTTCGGCGAAGCCCTGGAGGGCAATCCACCCTTCAATCTTCACGGGGACGCCCACCTCGAGCAGTATGCGGTCACCGACCTGGGCCGGGGTCTCACCGACTTCGACGACTCCTCCACCGGACCGGCGGTTATCGATCTGATGCGCTTTGGGGTGTCGATGTATCTCGCCGCCGACGCCAGAGGTTGGAGCGATCAGGCCGACGCGATTTACGACGAGTTCCTTCGCGGATACCGGGAGGCATTGAACGACCCCGAGACCGAAGCTCCCGAGCCCGAGGTCGTTAGACGGTTGCAAGCGGAATTCGAGTACGACCGGGGAAAATACATCGAGTGGGTAGAGTCCATCATGGAGCCGGTCTCCGAGGAAGAGCAGCAGAGCTTGATGGAAGCCATGACCACCTACTTCGAGGTCATGCAAATAAACCGTCCCGAGCTAGGTGCGGACTTCTTCGAGGTCGAGGATGTGGGCTACTTGAAGATGGGTATCGGCAGCGCCCTCGACGTCAAGTACCTGGTGCGTATCCGTGGGAGCTCGGACGACCCAGGCGACGACAAGATCCTCGAAGTCAAACAGGTGCGTGACCTGACGGGCATCGAGTGCATCTCGGTCGGTCTGGGGTCCAACCCATTTCGTATTCTCAAAGGCCAATCACGAATCGCCTATCGACCCTACAGGCTGCTCGGCTACGTGCGGTTCGAGGATCTCACCTTCTGGGTTCACCAGTGGGTGGACAACTACACCGAAGTGGCTATCGACCAGACTTTTAAAAGCCCCGAGGAGCTTGCCGAGGTTGCCTACGACATCGGCGTCCAGCTCGGCCGGGGTCACCCCAATCAGATCGAAGCTCCTCTCGTTCTCCAGTTTCGCCTCGAGCAGATCCGGCTTCTCGATCTCCATGAGACCCAGCTCAAGACGGAGTGTCGCACCTTTGCGGATCGGGTCACCGCGGCCTGGGGCCAATTCCGCGAGGCCGCCGGCAGCTAGCCCAGGTCACAAAGTCGTGTTGCTGTACAATTTCAGGCACCGAAGCGGTAGCGGAAGATCAGCTCCCATCCTTTCCGGGCTGGAGACCGGGAGGCGTGGGGTGCCAGAAAAAGGAGATGTTATGAATTCCCGGATCAGAGTTCTCACCGTTCTTTCACTGTTCGTGATCACCGTCACCGGTGCGCCGGCCTGGGCGCAATTCACCGAGGAGGAGCTCGCGAAGCGCCCCACGTTCGAGACTTTCCTGGTGAACGCCGAGATCGTGGACTCCATGCAGTTGGGTCAGGCCGAGGGCGTCACCCGTCCCTACAGGCTCACACTCCGGGAAGGCAGCTTGGAAAACGACGCGCTCTGGAAGAACCCCACGGGGAGGATGGGGGGTTTTGTCGAGGGCTGGAAATACGAGATTGCCGCCTACAACATCGACAAGTATTTGGAGCTCAACATGGTGCCACCGACGGCGGAGCGACGGTTTCACGGCAACCTGGGCTCGATCAACCTCTGGGTCGACGTCTGGATCGACGGTCGCAAGAAGACGGAGGAAAAGATCGCGGTACCGGGTCCAAAACTGGTCAACTGGAATCGGATGACCTATATGCAGAGGGCTTTCGACAACCTCATCGGCAACGAAGATCGACATCTCGGGAACATCCTGATCACCGAAGATTGGCGGATGATCTTGATCGACCACTCACGTTCCTTTCGTACGACCAAGAAGTACACCAAAAAGCTGCAATACGACAGCAAGAAGCCGATGAAGAGGCTTCCCCGGGCCTTTGTGGAGAAGATCAAAGGCCTCGACGAGGCGACTCTGCGCAGCGTCGTCGGCGACACGCTCACCGACAAGGAGATCGAGGGGGTTATGGCGCGGCAGCAGCTGATGGTGGTGGAGTTCGATCGACTGCTCAGCGAGGAGGGAGAGACCGCTTTTCTCTACGACTAGGCGGGACCGGAACCCGCCCGGCTACTCTTCGGGCTCCTCCTCGGGGGCATCCGAATCCTCGACATCGTAGTCCATGGGTATCCCCTCGAGCGACGCGATGAACTCGCGCGATTCGGGCGGGTATTCCGGCACCGTCTTGTGGAAGAGGATCCCTTCCGGCCAGAGGTGATAGCCGTAGTACTTGCGATTCGCCTTGGGGCTGATCTTGAGCTTCGAGCCCTCTAGTGAAGCACCCACAAAGAGCCCACGCGATCTCACATAGATATAGACATCCGCATTCAGCTTCTTGTTGGAGGTCACTCCGGTAGCTTTGTCGAACGATCCCGCGGCCACACGCAAGTCGGCGCCCAGCGAGGTCTGGGAATCGAGCAGCGTCCTGCTTGCCCTGTCGTTGACAAAGAAGAGAAGTAGATCACTCGTCTGATAGCCGAGTTGGAGGCCGATGCTGCCGCCACTGACGGTCATGAAGACCGGTGCGCTCCAGTCACCCTCCTCGTCACGGCAGCTGACAACACCGGCGCCGTGCGACCCACCCAGACCAAAAGCCGCACGCGGCACATCCGGAAAGATCGCGACACACCGGGTTTGCTCGAGGAGCGCCTGCGGGAGCCGGCGATCGGGGTGGTCGAAGAGCTCCTCGGCGACCCATTTGGCGGAACGCACCTTGCGCTCCTGCTTCTGATCGGCCTGGGCCGGCACGACTGCAAGTGTCAGGAGTACCAACAGCAATACCAGTGAATTCAAACGCGGTCTCATCGACAGGCTCCCATGCGAATGCCGGGAGTTTATGACAAAAAGCATTCTCGGCGCCTGTTTTGGTCTATATTTGGGCGGTACAAGGGAAACCTGAGTGAGCGGATCGGAAGAGATTAGCGGGCCCCGTTCGAGCCGGGACGGCGGCTGGCGTCGGCTTAGCCGGCGGTTGGGGATGGATCTGCGCCCGGGCGAGGGAGCGGCGACCGCCCTCCTGTTTGTCTGCCTTTTTCTCCTGCTGACCTTTCAGATCTCCACCAAGACGGTTCGCCAGTCGACTTTTATCGATTCCCTGGGTGCCGACAAGCTCCCCCTCGTCTACCTGCTGGTGGCGCTGCTCTCCTACCCGATTCTCCGGCCCTACTACCGCTTTGCCGAGCGCTTCCGGATCCACCAACTCATTGCCTATACGAGCCTCGGAGTAGCAGCATTGCTGGTGGGGTTCTGGGGCCTCTATCAATTTCCCTGGACCTGGGTGCCGGTTGTCTTTTATGTCGGCTCCTCCATCATCTACGCCATGATGGTGAGTCAATTCTGGTCGCTGGCCAATCACGTTTTCGATGCCCGACAGGCCAAACGGCTCTTTGGACTGGTCGGCGCCGGTGCTCTCTTGGGCGGCATCGCCGGCGGC
>CALILB010000122.1 GCA_938016625.1 uncultured bacterium
AGCCGGCGGCCCTCCCAGCCGGCAAAGAGATGCATGTGAAGTAGCGCGCCGTAGGCCACCCAGGCGACAAAGCCCAACGTTTCGATCGGGTCGAAGGTCCAGGCCTTGCCGAAGAGGAGAAATTTGTAGAAGGAGCCCGAAGCCAGCATGGCGGTGTGGAGTAGGAAGCCTAGGCTGAGAGTGAAGGCGAGCCAGCGACGGCGGGTGTCCGGTGCGGGACCTCGGCCGGCACGGAGGCCGGCCGCTTCGGCTGTCCGGGGTGACAGGAGGATCCAGAGGGCGAGGGCGGCGTTGGTGGTGAGGACGCCGAAGGCGGCCCAGGCGACGATGGCGTGGATGTCGACCACCCATGAGCGCTCGGAGATGGTGAGGGCGTAGATGGTGGGGTCGTAGAGCGAGCCGTGGGCCACGAGCGCCGCGGCGACTCCGCACGCCACCGGCCACACACCGACGCCGCCGACACGTCGCTGCAGCAACAGGGCCGCCAGCATGACGGCCGCGGCCAGGGAGAGGCTGCTCTCCCAGGTGCCAAAGAGCGGGAGGTGACCGGCCGCGCGCCAGCGCGTCACCCAGGCGGCGATCGCCAGCAGGAGACAAGCTTGGCCGCACGCGAGCGCCACTCGCTGAAGCCCGCCCGAGCTCGGCTTGAGCCAGGCGGAGAGGCCGACCACGCTTCCCACGCCGCCAAGACCGATGAGCCACAGGCCGAGGGTCGTCGCCAGGTCCATCACTGGTCTTCCTCCCCTTCAGGAAGAGTTGGAGGGTGCGCGTCTCCCCAACCACGGAGTACACTTCCTTCTCCCGAGGGATCGGCCACGTATTCGGCCTCGGCGCGGCCACCGGGTAGCTTTATCAGCAGCCCCAACAGGCCGAGAATGAAGCCGAGAAAGAGAATCGCCGCCCCTGGATCCCAGACGATCGAGAACTCCCCCCAATAGCGGATCTCGGGGATGCTGAAGGTCAGCCCCTCGTAGGTATAGCCTTCACCCAACGGCAGCAGGGTGCCGCCCAAAGCCAGACGCCCGCGGTAGATCTCGACCGCCACGGCCGGGTTGACCAGGTTGAGAGAGTTGCTCACTGGCCCCCCATCCTCCTCGCCGTGATCGGGAAAGACCTCCAGATAGATGCGATGCGGGTAGTCGGGTGGTGAGAAGTAGTCTCTCTGTCCGGGCGGGAAGAGGTTGAGCTTGACAAAACTCGAATCGAGGACATGCCCGTAGGCATCTTTGAGCTCGTAGCGCGGCGTGTAACCGAAGCCCGAGAGGCGCAGAAACGTCGCCCAGCCGAGCCACAACGGCCGGTTGATGCGGGTGGTAGCACGGCGCCCGGAAGCGAGCTCGAGATCGGCCTCGAGGGTCGTGAACAGCAGCTGGTCGCGCCAGAACTCGGGGCGGATGTCGTCGACCCGGAAGGCGGTCAAGGGCACACCGGCCGCGAGGGGCTTTGGCGGCGATTGGGAGAGCAGCTGCCCGGGCTCGCCGGTGTACTCCTCGCCGACGGCCACCCACACCGTCGCTTCCTGGCGCATGGCGATCGTCGCGAGGAAGCCGACGGCGATCAGAAAGAAGGCACCGTGGAAGAGAAAGGTGCCGAGTCCCGACCAACGCCGGCGGATGCCTCCGGGGCTCTCCTCCTGGCCCTCGGCGGGCCGGTAGCCGAGCCGGCGCAGAAGGGCAACGGCTGAGGTCGGGTCGAGGTTCTCGGACACCGGTAGCTCCCAGTCGGGCTCGCGTTCGGTGAGGGTCAGCCGGGGCGAGAGTTGACGCTTGAGGGTCGGGATCCGGCGCCACAAACAGACACCGGTGTTGACGAGGAGAAGAGCGTAGACCAGCCAGAACGGGAGGAGCCCGGCGATGTTTTGCACCACGTGGGGCGGCGAGGAGGTGGCCCAGATGGCGAGGAAGCCGTAGTAGAGAACCGCCAGGACCATCAGGACGATCGAGAGGCGCCAGGAGCCTAGACGGGGGCCGGGTTCGGCCAGAAACGACCTAGTGGCAAATAGGAGCCTACGCCACACGCGACCCCCCTCCCCGGCCGGCACAGAGGCCGGCCGCTTCGTCTCTCACCAAGACAACGGAAATTGATCCAGCCCCAGCGGTCGTCGCCGTGTTAGCCCACATTGAAGACGTGGCTGCTGCCCTCCATCACCAGGTTGACGCCCCAGAAGGAGACCAGCACGCCGATGATGGCGAAGACCACGAGCCAGGCGAATTTGCGGCCGCGCCACCCCAGGGTGATGCGCAGGTGGAGGGCGACGCCGTAGACCAGCCAGGAGAGCAGCGACCAGGTCTCCACCGGATCCCACGACCAGTAGGAGCCCCAGAGGCTCTTGGCCCAGATCGAGCCCGAGGCGATCATGATGGCGTCGGTAATGAAGCCAAAGACGGTGGAGCGGAACATCAGCTCGTCGAGCCGAGCCAGGTCGGCCTCCGGGGTCTCCCGGCCCTTACCCGACTTCACCAGATAGACGATCCCGGCACCACAGGCCACGGTGTAGGCCCCATAGGCCAGCCAGGCGAAGAAGATGTGGATGTAGAGCCAGAAAGACTGGAGCGCGGCCACCATCGGCTGCACCGAGGTGTCCGACATCGCCCCGCCGCCCATGATGAGGAGTGCAAACGGCAGGGCGCCGGCAGCGAGCAGCGGGTAGCGCTGCTTCCAGCCGGCCCACAGCGTCATGAGCACGATGAACCAGGCGCCGGCCAGGGCGTTCTCGAAATTGCCGATGGTCGGCACGTGCCCGGACTCGATCCACCGCCAGGCCACCAGCATCGTGTGGAGGGCGAAGCCCAGCATGACGCCGCGGGGCGCCATCTCCACCCACTTCTGCTTGCCAAAGGCCTGGCCAAAGATCTGCGCCGCCACCATCAGGGCGTAGATCACGACACAGCACCAGAACAGGATTCCGAATAGCGGACTCATCTTCACCCTCCTTGGCTTATCGAGCTCTCTCCGCTGGTATCCGGCTGCCGGGTCGGACCCGGCTCTCTCAGCATCGAGAAGATCCCCGCCAGCTCGTCCCTGAATCGCTTCGAAAAGTACTCGCTCCGGCCCACCAGACGAAAGGCCTCCTCGTCCCAGGTGATGGCCACCTCCCGTCGGTACCATAGCAGGCGCCAGACCAGTCCCAGGATGCCGATCACGAAGCCGGTGATCAGCAAGCCGCCCCCGCGCTCGGCGATGACTTTGATGTCGACCCAGTAGCGAAAATCCTCCAGCACCAGCCGACCGTGCGCAAGCTCCACCGCCTCTCCTGGCGCGAGGTCGCCATCGAAGGCCAGCTCACCGGCCTCCAACACCTGGAAGCGCATGGCGGCCGCGCCCCTCTCGTCGCGGCCCGGAAAGAGATCGGGTGAGGCGAGCGGATGGATCAGCACCTGGACGCTTCCCCCGGCAATGGGGACCTCGGTGGGAGGTCCACCACGGGTCCTGGCCGGGGTCACCAGCCGGTCGAGGGTGAAGCCCCGCGGGTCCTGGAGCCAGAGCACCGGGGCGAGGCCCGCCTGCTCTACCAGCAGGCTGACATCCCCCCATTTCGCCGGATGATTGACCCGCGAGGTGCGGCTGGTGCTGCCCCCCGAGTACTGGATAAGTAGATCTGCCTGCAGATGGACCGGGCGCCCCTCCTCCAGACGGGTGTCGACCCGCTCGAGAACAAAACGGACGTCGGGCTGTCGACCGGTGGGTGGCAGTCTCAGGATCTGGTTGTAGCTGCCATCGAAGGTCTGACCTTCGGAGAGGACCGCGAGACCGACAAAGCGGGTGTAGTAGATCAACACGCCCCCGGCGCAGAGCAGGAAGAAGCTGAGATGGAAGAGCAGGAAGCCGAGCGGCGCTGTGCGGTGTTTGACTCCCCACAGGGTCTTCTCCCCAGCCTTGCGCACCTGGAAGCCGAAGCCACGGAGAATCTCGACCGCCTTGCCCACCTGCCAATCCCCCGGCAGCTCCTCGCTGAAGCTCTCCTCCATCCGAGCCCAGGCCTTGAGGCCCTCCTCGGAGCGGGGTCGGAGCGCGACCCGCCGCCAGGTCGGGCCGAGCCGGATCGCGAGCACGGCGGCGAGGTTGACGAAGAAGAGGGCGAGGACGATGAGAAAGATCGGGCTGGTCGCCATGTGGCCAAACCCGAGGGTCTCCAAGAAGAACCGGGCGACCGGACCACTCGTGCTCGTCACTCGCGCGTACTGCTCTTCTCCCAGGACGGCTCGCTGGGGAAGAGCCACGTTGAGCAGCAGCAACAGAGCCAACAGACAGAGGAGCGCCAGCGTCGTCCGCACCGAGGTCAGCCGGCGGAGCCAGGTCGGGGCGCTCATCGCCCGGCCTCGCTCGGGACCGGCGCCGGTCCGAGCGCCTCCCAACCCTCGACCACCCAGCCCGCCGACCCGCGGTTGACCAGGTAACGGGAGCGGCCGACTTCGACCCGGTGGGGGTCCGACTCGCCCGAGCCATCCATCCAGAAGAACCGGAAGCTCCACAGCTCACGGGTCCTCACCTCCACGCTGCCGGTGGCCAGAAGCTCGACCGCCTCGACCTCGAGTCTTTCGAGCTTGGGGTCCTGTCTTCTCCCGTTGCGGGTCAGGTAGTCGATGTCGACCAGCATCTCTTCGAGGACACCCGCCGAGGTCGGCATGCGGTCGGCAAACCGGGTGTCGCCACCCGAGGCGTAGAGATGGCGCATGAGGTCGAGGGTCAGCGCTACGGCCTGGACCGCACCGTCGCGCTCCTCGGGTGCCAGCTCCGCCGCCGGCTCGTCGGCGCCAAACCAGGCCTCGGAGAAGAAGCTCCACTCCTGGGTGACGGCCAGCGTCATAAAAAGGAGAAACCCCCCCAGTAGGATCTTCAGCAGTGTCTTCACCACCTTCTCCACGCCGCCAGGGCCCAGAACAGGCCTCCAACCAGGGCCAGTCCGCCGCCGATGAACACCAGGAGACCAAAGTTTCTTCTCGAAACGACGATCTCCGACCACCGCTGGAGATCGACAAAGCCGACTCTGTAGCCCTCGTCGACGGTGGCGAATTGCCCGGGAAGAAGCCCGCCCTCACCGAGCGGCCGGCCGGTCTTGTCGACCGCCAGCCTCAGGGTGGCGTGACCCCGCATGCCTTCGTCGAGACTAACCAAATCGACCATCCCCTCCACCCGCAACCCCTCGGTCTCGAGTTCGAAGCTGCCGTCAAAGCCGATGCCCGACTCGCCCTCACGGCGAGTTAGAAAAGGCACGACCCGATTGAAGACCTCACGCCCCGGGTCTTCGCCCTCGAGGATGACGATACGGGGGGCAAAGCCAAAGGCACCCTGGTGAAATCGAAGCGGTCCATACGCTGCCTCGGTTTGGGGGGTCACCTCGAGCTCGACCGGCGTCTCCCCTGCGGTCTCGACCCTGATCCGGCTGGCCGGATAGAAGCGGCCCTCGCCCGTGGGCACCAGCTCCAACTCGCCCAGGGTCATCGTCACCCCCATCTCCTCGAGACGCGCCAGAGGGCCGGTGGTGAAATCCTGCAACTGGCCTCCGCCGTGGAGCGCCACCGACTCGCCCTCGACCAGGATGACATAGCCCTGGAGGCTCAGCAGCCAATTGGCGCTGCCGCCGGCGAGTGCCAGCAACAGGCCACTGATCGCCAAGAGCTCGCCCAGCCGTCGTCCCCGCCTCGAACCCGTAGCCAGCGAGTAGATCAGCCGCCCCCAGCGAACCACAAAGGCGATGGCGGCCAGCCCGAAGAGCACCGCCAACAGCTCGGGGGGGTGGTCCAGACGACCGGTCTTGAGCGCCACCAGATCGGCGGCCGCCACCAGCAGCAGCAGCCACGGAACCATAGCGACCCAACCTCGTCTTGCGTGCTCGCCCATCGTATGTCCTCGATTATCCCGCAGACCGGGCCCCGGCCGTCCTACAACAAGGGCGGGGGCCAGGCCCCCGCCCAATTACTATCTCCTCCCCCTTGCCGGATCAGTACTTAATAGGTCGTGTCACCGGCCGTGTCCACGGCTT
>CALILB010000123.1 GCA_938016625.1 uncultured bacterium
CCCGCGGAGCCGGGCCGCGAACGAGCGGGCCAAGAAGATCACCATCGAGTGTCTCGACGAGCTCGGGCTCGAGCACCTGCCCAGCCACACCAACTTCCTCATGCACCGGATAAACGGTGAGCTGGACACCTACCGCCGCAGAATGCGGGAGCGGGGGATCCATGTCGGTCGGCCCTTCCCGCCGCTCGACGGCCACAACCGTCTGTCGCTCGGGCTGCCGGAAGAGATGGAGTGGTTTACCGAGGTCCTGCGGGAGTTTCGGACAGCCGGCTGGATCTAGCCCGCACCTCTCACCGATCCCCGACGGTGAGAGCTCGGGTAGTGAAGGCGGAGACGGCGCCAAATTCGTCTCGTACTCCGAGGGCGATGGTCTGCCGGCCATTTCGCATACGGAGATTGGTCGAGAAGCGCCAATTGTCGGGATGGTTTCCCGCATCACCGTCGGCCAATTCGATCTCGGCCGGTATCTCGAGGACCTCGGTCGTCCTCCCCTCCTCGTCCATGGCGGCGAGGAAGAGTCGCAAGCGCCCACGGCTCTTCTCACCGTCGGGCAGCAGAACGATCTCGGACAGGGGAATGATCACTTGGATCGGCACCAGGAATCGGTCCCCATCGGACTCGCTCCCCTCACCGACCTCCACCACCACCCGCAGCGGGTTGTCGTCGACCGCGTGGGTGAGGGATGCACGCACTCCCTCCGACATACTCGTATTGGAACTCTTGTCACGGTAGCCCGACCGGTGGCGCAAACGCACCCCCGGCCGCGACACCTCCACCGCGATGTTGTGGAACTCCTCATCGCCCGCATGGTCCGGGGTGTAGCCGATGGAGTAGTAGGTTTGAAAATCCTCGGCGACCTTACGCAGCGCTGGGAGGAGGTCGTTACGATTGAGGATCGCCTGGCCGCCCGTGTCGTCGGCCAGTTGTCGGAGGGGCAGTTGCAGGTTGGCCGACCGATCCATCTCGACAGAGCTTACCGCCGACACACTCCTCAGACTGTTCTGCTCGACTCCACCCAGACCGCTCGTCGGCACACCACCCGCACCGATCGTGTAGAGGGTCACATCCTGGGCATTGGCCGCTGCGGTGAGCTCGTCGAAGCGGCTGGTGGCATCGAAGGGGCGCTTCTTCAGCAAGGCGTATCCGGTCGGGAAGCGGTTCTCGATGGCCATGAACAGATCCATGGCCGCCAGCCGTGGCAGCCCGCTGCTGAGATGGAGAACCGCCTTGCGCCCGGGAAGCCCCGAGATCCGGTCGATCATCTCCTTCAAGGCGTCCAGGGCGAGAGTCACTTCGCCCAGGACCTGTTGGGCATGTGGCCGCAGAATCTCCACCGCCTCGATCTGATTCGACACGGTGTCGATTCGCTCGAGGAGGTCTCGGCGCTCGGAGTCGAAACGCTCTCCATGACAGCGTGTCGCTTCCAGCTCGATCAACGAATCAGTGACGGCGGCGGTGTCGCTGGTGAACGGCAGGCGAATTTTGAGGGTCCGATCGTAGGACGCCACCATGACTTCGGTGTCGGTGCCGACCCCCTCGGCGAGAAACCCGCGCAACTGGTCGAGCGCGCGCTTGCGGTCGAAGGTGCGGAGATTCATGTTATCCACGTAGATCACCAGCCACAGGCGCTCGCCGGGCGCAGCCGCCTCGGGCCCGCTCGGAACGAGAGCCTCGGGTGGGGTCGCCGGGCGAGCGCTCGGATCGGCAACCCCCGCTGCTCCTCCCTCACGAGTCAGCAGGGAGAAATGGGTGATCTCCATCGGCTTGCCATCTTCGCTGATCTCGAAGTCGGCGGCCGTGAGGTCCTTGACCGGATTACCCTTCTTGTCGGTCGCGTACACATCCACATTGACCACGTGGACCTGTATGACCTCGCTAAAAACCGACCTGTCCTGCTTTTGCTGGTTCGCCCCTGCCCGGACAGTCGACACTAACGACCCACCGAGGAGCACACACAGCAGCAGGACCGGCACCGAAGACCTGAATTCAAGAATCCGTACTAGGTAACCTGTCACCGATCTCCCCTCCAGTCCGTCGTTCGAGATCGCGACATCGCGGAGCCGAGTCCGCAGCCAGATCGAGACCGAGAGGTCGCGAGCCTACCCCTCTATCGACGCTCGCGCCCTATTCTTGTACGGCGTCGTTGCTCTCGGGTTGCTCGGGCTCGGCCGGCTCGAGGTCGACCCCCCACTTGCTCAAGACAAGCTTGACCCGGTCGTAGAGACTCGGACCCAGCAGGGCATGGGCAGCCGACGAGACGTCACCCAGAACCACCCGCAGCTTCTGCGAGCCGTTCCAGTACTTTTCGGCCTGGGGTCCGAGCTCGCTGCCAAACGCGGTCGCCAATACCGCTGTGGCAATGATCAGATCCTCGGTCAGTGCGCCCGGGCCGAGAAAGGCCTCGGGCAACAGATCGATCGGCATCAGAAAGTAGGCCAGCGCTCCGGCCATCATCGTTCGGGTCTGCCTTGGAACCGAGCGATCGAGCGACAACCGGGCGAGCAGCATGAAGATGTCGGGAACCAGCAACAGCGCCTCGGCCGTGCCCGCACCGACCCGGCCACCATGCCGATCGACCCAGGCGGTCACCCGGTCGCGGAGCCGGTCGTAGGTGCTCAGCAGACCGGTGGAAACCAGCTCGTCTTCGTCGATCTGGACCTGGGGAAGCTCGGACATAGCGGGGAGGAGTCTACCTAAATGGACGTAGGGGAGGGCCTTGCGCCCTCCCGAGGGAGGGGACAAGCCCCTCCCCTACGAGCCTCCAATCGGCCGGCGGGCACCGCGCGCCGAAGGCGCGTGGTCGGGCCGGCCGAATCGTCATGTCACGAGGAGGGTCCAGATGGCGACAGCCAGCAGCGCGCCGGCGAGGGTGTTGAGGGTGTTGACGGCATCGTTGCCCAGGAGGCCTGCTCTCTCGAGAGTTGCGCCGATCAGGCTTTCGAGGATGGTGGCCAAGAAGCCGGCCGTGGCGACGGCGACAAAGCCGCGCGCGGCGTAGAAGCCGACCGCCCAGCCCAGACCCGACAGCACCAGGGCCCCTGCGGCACCGGCCAGGGTGCCGACCGCCGACACTCCACCGTCGGTTCCGGCGGGCACCGCGCGCCAGGTCGTCAGCAACCTCGGCCTGCCACCCCAGAGCTGACCGATCTCGCTCTCCAGGGTATCGGCGGTGGCGGCGGCAAAGGAGCCCGCAAAGGCCAGGACAAAGAGCTCGCGCAACGGCGTGAAGACGGCAAGCAGGGCACAGACCGCCGCCACACCCATGTTGGCGATCGCGTTACGAGCACCCCGGCGTCCTCGCCGCGCCTCGGCCAGCCCCAGACTCTCCTTGCGCTGGAAACCAAGACGGGTGGTGCCGGTGCCGATGACAAAGAAGGCCAGCAGCAGAAGATACCCTCGCCAATCCAGACAGGACCAGACCACCGTCCCCAGCCCCAGACCAACGAGGGCGCCGGACAACGAGATGGAGGCCGTGAGGAAGCCGAGAGCGGCAAGTCCGATATTGACGGCGAGGCCGACCAGCACCTGCCGGGCGCCGAAGATCTCCGAGAGGCCCTCCCCGGTCGACAGGAGACTGCTCAGCACGATCCTGTGGGAGCGGTCTGGTGTCCGATGGTGGCTTTCCAGAGATCCTTCAAGGCGTCATCGAGGGTCCTGGTGGCGGACCACCCCAATGCACGAAGACGGCTGGTGTCCGCCTCCAGCAGCGGGATCTCGACCGGTCGCACCCGATCCGGGTCGACTTCCACATCGGTCTCGACCCCGGAGACGGCGATAAGCCGCTCCAGCGCCTCACCGATGCCGTAGGCGCGGCCACCGGCCAGGTTGTAGGCCTCCCCCGGCTCGCCCTCCTCGAGAAGAAGACGGTAGGCCTCCACCGCGTCGTCCACATGGAGAAAGTCACGCCGCGCGGCAAGATTGCCGACGCGTATCACCGGCGGCCGCTCTTGGCGCCGGATCTGAGCCAGTTGACCGGCAAACGAAGGCAGAGCAAAGTTTGGCGCCTGCCCGGGCCCGACGATGTTGAACGAACGGACCACCACAGCCCCCTGCATCGCCGCCAGACGCTCGGCGGCCGCTTTGGTCATCGCGTAGGGGCTTCGTGGAGCCAGGGTCCGGTCCTCGGTGATCGGTTGATCCTCGTCCGGCACATGACCGTAGACCTCGGCGCTCGAGGCCGTCACCACTCGCACACCCGTGGTGGCCCGTAGAAGATTCTCGGTGCCGAGCGTGTTGACCCTGAAGTACTCGCCCCAACGCGTCCAGGACTCTCCTACATGACTGAGCCCGGCCAGGTGGACCACGACCTCGGGGCGAAAATCCTCGACCGCCACCTGCAAGGCGTCCGGATCGAGAAGGTCGGCCTCGTAGAGCTTGACACCGGTGAGCTCCGGGACCTCCCGGATATAGGTGCCCGCCACATCGTGCTCCCCTCTCGTCAGGTGGCCTGCGAGGCGGGAGCCTACGAACCCGGAAATACCGGTGATGAGAACACGCATCGGTTCGAGTCTTGCGCGATGATCAGGCGGGCGCCAGCTTGCCCTGTCTCTTGCCGACCCGCTCGCGCCAGAAATCCAGAAGATCCTCCAACGTCTGTTCCAGCGGAATGGTCGGCTCCCAGCCGGTGTCGGCGTGAAATTTCGACGCGTCCCCGATCAGCACTTCGACGTCCGACGGGCGGAGACGCTCCGGGTCGACCTCGACCTCCACCTGGGTCTGAGAAAGCTCCACCAGGTTGTCCAACAGCTGGCGGATGGTGGTCTCGCGCCCGCTGGCGATGTTGTATACCTCACCGGGGCGTCCCTTCTCCACCGCCAGCCAGTACGCCCGCACCGTATCCCGAACGTCGGTGAAATCGCGGACCGACTCGAGATTGCCCACCCGGATAACCGGATCTTGCAGCCCCGCCTCGATCGAGGCGATCTGTTTGGCGAAGTTGGAAGTCACAAACACATCCCCACGACGCGGACCGGTGTGATTGAAGCCCCGGGTGCGAACGGTCTTCAGCCCATAGCTCTGGTGGTACTGGTAGGCCAGCAGATCCTGCGCGACCTTGGAGACAGCGTAGGGCGACAGGGGACGCAGCGGATTGGTCTCTTTGATCGGCACCTCGTCGGGCAGCACCAGACCGTACTCCTCGCTCGAACCGGCTATCTGGATGACCGGATCCTGCTGCAACGCGCGCACTGCCTCGAAGATGTGGGTCTGGCCGATGATGTTGGTGCTGAGTGTCTCGGCCGGCGCCCGCCAACTTGTGGGAACAAAGCTCTGCGCCGCAAGATGAAAGATGGCGTCGGGTTCGACTTCTTCCAGTACCTGATGAATAGAGGTGTAGTCCCGCAGATCGGCTTCACGGAGTTGAATCTTGCCGTCCAGATGCTCGATATTCTCCGTCCGGCTCCGCCAGCGCTGAAAGCCGAAGATCTCGACCTCCGGCTGCTCGGCCAGAAGATAGTCCGCCAAATGGGACCCGGCAAAACCCGTGATCCCGGTTATGAGTACTCTCATCGAATGCCTCCTGAAATCTCTCCTGTCCGGGCCACCTGCAGCGTTCTCTGACGCAGATTAGAAGGGTGAGCTGAAACCGCCCGTCGTACTGCCACCGGTGAGATCGATAAATGTCCCGATGTTCTTGAGTGAAAGCGCAAAGCGGAATCTTCGATCATCGTTATCGACCAGATCCAGCTCCTGGTACTCCAAGCGAATGCCAAAACACTGAGCGGTGATGGAGATGACATAGCGCTGGCTCTGCAGCACCTGGGTGACGAAGTCGTAATTCAACTGCGAATCGAGCCGTACCCGATTGGGCCACAGCTGAAGACCCGCCA
>CALILB010000124.1 GCA_938016625.1 uncultured bacterium
GACGGAGAGGTGAGATAGCGGTGAGCGAGCACATCGCGCATTTGGAATCGATCCTGGGCCAGATCTCGGGCTACATCTATCCCAATGAAGTCGATCTCCATTGGGGTCTGTTGGTCGTTCTCTATCCCTACATCACAGGGCTGGTGGCCGGCGCCTTCATCCTCGCCTCGCTGGAGAAAGTGTTCAAGGTCAAGGAGGTAGAGCCCACCTATCGACTGGCCATGTTGACGGCCTTCGCCTTTCTGCTGGTGGCACCGTTGCCCCTGCTGGCCCATCTCGGTCACCCCGAGCGATCCTTCGAGATCTTTCTCACCCCGCAGTTCAAATCCGCCATGGCCATGTTCGGCTTTGTCTACGCCTGGTATCTGATGCTGGTGCTGCTGTTGGAGATCTGGTTCGAGTACCGGGCGGATCTGGTGAGGTGGAGCCAGAATGAAAAAGGTCTGAAGAAATTCGTTCACTGGGCCATCACCCTGGGATCGACTGATCTATCACCGGAATCGCTGGAGTTCGACCGCAAGGCCGTCCATGCCATAACTTTGATCGGGATTCCCTCCGCCTTTCTCCTCCACGGCTATGTCGGATTCATCTTCGGCTCGATCAAGGCCAACCCCTGGTGGAGCAGCGTTCTCATGCCCATCGTGTTTCTGTTCTCGGCGATCGTGTCGGGCATCGCCATGGTGCTCATCATCTACTACGTGACCACGCTGATCCGGCGCAAGCAGCTGGATATGGCCTGCCTCGACAAGCTGGCTTCCTTTCTCCTCTATGCGCTCATCGTCGATCTGTCGCTCGAGGTCCTGGACTTTATTCACCGGATGTACGAGTCGGAGGAGTCGATCGAGATTCTGGCCGAGCTGGTCTTCAACAAGCTCTTTATCAGCCTCACGATTGTCCAGATACTGCTGGGGTCCATCATCCCGCTGGTCTTGTTGGCTGGAGCCCGCTTCTCGAAGCTCCCGGCAGAGCTCAAACGGGTCGCCTACTTCATCGCCGCGCTGCTGATCCAGGTCGGAATCTTCAGCACCCGCTGGAATGTAGTGGTCGGCGGGCAGCTCTTCTCCAAGAGCCTGCGCGGGTTGACGGTCTACAAGATGGAACTGGGAGGAATCGAGGGCCTATTCACCTCGATCGGCCTACTCATCCTGCCCTTCCTGATCCTCTACGTCCTGATCAAGGTGCTTCCGCCCTGGGAGGAGATGCGGACCGCGCCCACCGACACTCCTGAGAGCCCTTAGTGCCCGTGGCCCTAGCGGGCTCAGTGACAATCCGAGCAGACTTCCAGATCGGGTGAGCGGGTGGGACCCTGTGCCTCGCCGTGACAGCCGGTGCAGGTGATCCCCATATCCTCGACGTGCATGGAGTGGTCGAAGTCGCCGAGCTCGCTGGCGAAGACCCGCTTTAGCACCCCACCGTGGCAGTCGACACAGTTGTCGGCGGTCGCCTCCAGGTGGTGACAAGCGTCGCAAGCCGATGCTTCGATCTCGAGAGCACCCACACCGGTCGCGTCACGCTCTTCATGAGTCGAGTGGCATTCGGTGCACTCGATGCCTCGCCCCACTACATGCGGCTCATGGGGAAAAACCCGACCAAAGACGCCGGCGCTGGTCGCTTCGGCCCCGGCATGGCAACTCAGGCACTCGGTCTCATAGGGAGCCGTCGGCCAGGGCGCACCCACTTCGGCGAGCCCTCGCTCGCTCCGTGCTTCGTTGAGCTGCCCATGAGCGGCATCGAGCAATGCCAGGCTGTAACGGACATTGTGGATACCTTTACCTTTCTCCACCAGCTCGAGGTTAGCTCTGGCATCGGCAAACACGGGTGAGGCACTCTTCCCCAGGCTGCGGGCGGTGGAGTCGAGCTGACGCCTAAGCCCTGCAGTTCGGCTGCCGACAGTCTTCTGCCAGCCCTGATACACGGCCCGGTACTTCGGTCCATGACAACTCATGCACGAGACCTCCCCGGCGCTGCGGGTCTCACCGTGCCCCTGGTCCAGGTGACACCCCTCGCATCTCACCCCCGCCAGGTACATTACATCCGGCATGGGCGCAACCCCCTTACCGGCTAGTCCGGCATAGAGATCTCGCTGCGGCGAGTGTCCGCCGCCGTGGCACACATCGCACTCCGACTGGGCGACATCCAGATGCTTCGGCACCACGTGCTCGATCTCCAGGTGGCAGTGCGTGCACTCCACCTTGTGATCGGTCACGTGTGTTTGATGGAGGAAGTCCGAATTCTCGAACTCGGCCAGTCGCTGCGGATCGCTGTGGCAGGTCACACAGCGCTCTCGGGGCACACCTCCCGCCGCGGGGCTCGGCGGGGTGTGGCAGGCCTCGCATTCCATCCCAAAGCGAGAGACGTCTCCGTGGTCGAAGGCGAGACCGCCCGCGTCCACAATCCGGTCGGGAACCTGATGACACAGGGTGCAGCGTGCGGTCCCCTCCCCCGGTGCCTGGCCCTTGAAGTGACAGAGCGTGCATGTCGTCTGCGTCACGGCGATGTGGCTCCCCTGCACGATCTGGGAGTGACAAGAGGTGCAACGCAATCGTTTGCCGCGGCGCATTTCGGTCAGGTGCGGACCGTGGTCGAATAGGATGTCGCCGAAGACCTCTCGGCCAACGAGTAGGCGCCGCTGATGGCACTCCAGGCAGGCAGCATCGTCGATCTCGGCCCACGGTCTGGTGCCGTAGGTGCCGGTGAAATACCGGGCCACCATGGCCATCGCCTCGTACTTCTTTTCGAATTCGGCAGTGAGTCCCGGCGCAATGTGACAGTCGACGCACTTGATGCTGGCGTGGCTCGAGGTGGCCCACGACTCGTAGTAGGGCGCCATCACGTGGCAGCTACCGCAGAAGGCCGGCTTGCCGCTCATCTCCATGGCGCCGTAGGCCAGAATGAGGCCCACTCCCACAAGCAGGCCGATAGCGTAGCCGGCCAGGGTAAAGCGACCGATCCTCTTCATGCGATCTCACCGCCAGCACTCATCCGCCGCTTGAGCAGAAACAGAATGACCAGAGTCATAAAGACATAGAACCAGAAAACCACCAAGCCGATGTGCGCTTCGGTCCGGTCCAATTTGGCGTAGATCTCGTGCTGGACCTCTTCCCCGATCGACCTGGATCTCCTAGTGACCTGCTCCACCGGCTCGAGCGACACCGAATGAGCCAGCGGGAGCGCCTCGGTCAAATAGGTCCTCGCCTCCTCGATCCTGCCGAGGTGGTCTTCGACATCCAGCGCTGCGCGCTCGCCCTCCAGTACGAGTGCCTCGGCCTTTTCGACCTCGACCGTGGCGGCCTCGATGAGCGTGTGCATCTTGCTACCCAACAAGACCTCGTCCGAGTTCTCACCATGACAGTCGGCGCAGAGGGTGTCGATGCTGGCAACTTCCAACCCTTGGATGGCGTGGTTGGAGTGACAGGTCGCACACTCCGGGAGGCCCGCCTCCGTCATGCCCTGGTAGTGAGGTCCGTCGAGAAACGCCCGCCGCGTCTGAACGTGACAAGCGCCGCACACTTTGTCGATATCACCGACGCCGGGGGGCGTCGCCCCGTGCACCCCGTGGCAACTCGTACAGTTGGGAGCCGCCAAGTTACCTGCGATCAGCAGCGAACGGCCATGGATCCCGGTCTCGTAGTCTTCGACGACGCCAGGGTCGAGCCCGTAGCGCTCCATCAGCTCCTCATCGGAGTGGCACACCCCACAGGTGGTGGGTATATTGCGAGAGGCGACCGAGCTTCTCGGATCTGCAGCCGCGTAAATCACGTGTGAGCCGTGGCAGTCGATGCACACGGCCGCACTGGAATCTCCACCGGCGACGGCCATTCCGTGTTGTGACGTCTGGTAGACGGCATATTGATCGACCGGGAGGTTGTAGGCGCTCATCATTTGCAGGTCGGAGTGGCAGGTAGCGCACATCTCAGGGGTCGCCAGACGGTTTCGAAGGCCCCGAAATGACCCACTGTGGGCCCGCTCGACGTTCTGCGTATCGGCATCGCCCCCATGGCAGCTGGTGCAGGTGACCTGCTCCCGGGCGTGAATACTTGCTGCAAAGGCCACCCGCGACTCGGGATGACATACACCACACTGCCCGGCTGCGCGAGCGGTGCCCGAAGCTCCTGCCAGAAGTGCAATCACACAGAGGAGGTCGAGGACACTTCGTCGTCTCTTCATGCCACCCTCGCACCGTAGATCGTCAGCAGAAACCAGGCCAAAACGACCAAGCCGGCAATAACCGGCACCGCCCATCGCCGACCCCGGTCCTCTCTGGATCGCTCCAGAAACGGCAAGGCCAGGAACGCTGAAAAGACTACGAATAGCAACAAGCCCGCTAACCACTGCGGCACTATACCCGCGGTGATCTCCAGGAAGCCAAAGGGCGCCAGTAGGTACCAGGGGGGACCCACACCCGGTACCGTGGCGTAGGGATCGGCTTCGCGCTGGAAGGGAAGGGGCGTCAGTACGGCGAGTGTTACCAGCAGGGCGAAGAGAAGGGTCAGAATGATCGCCAGATTGACCAGATGGTTGCGAAGCGCCGCCCTTCCGACTCTCTTTCTATCACCCGAAGCCTCGGTGAGCCCGATCCGTCTTATCGTGGAGAAGTGGAGGTAGATGAGAGTTACCGCCAGCACGGGAAGAATGGCGGCGTGAAGAATGTAAAAACGAAGGAGCGTCAAGTCGGAAACAAACATTTCGCCGCCGCCGGCCAGAAAGAACATGAAGGATCCATAAACCGGAACGGCGTTCACCACTTCGAGGGCTCTGACACTGGACCAGAAGGCGGTCTCGGTTAAAGGCAGGACCCTGCCCGTCATATCGAGGTGGAAACAGACCAGCAACAAAAGTGCGGCGAACACCCATACCAGCTCGCGGGGCTTCCGGTAGACGCCCTGGATGAAGAAGCGCACGATGCGCACGATCAGGACCGCTATCAGGAGCTGAGCCCCCCAGAAGTGGATCTGGTGGACGAACCACCCGAAGTCCACGTCGCGGAGGATCGTTCCCAGGCTAGCGTGGGCCGTCTGCGGAGTGGGCAGGAAATAGAGACTGAGTAGCGCCCCGGTGAGGATCTCCAGCGCAATGAGGACGACAACTATCAAGCCCAGAACCCTTGGCCAGCGGCCGTAGGAAACCACTGGTCGTTCGAGGGCTTCGTCCAGGGCCTCCCGCAGAGGCTTACGCGTGTCCAGCTCGGCGTAGAACAGCCCGTAGCTGGTCAGCAGAGAGAAGATCTCAGTCAGGTTCAAGCGGCGGGAGAACCAGTCCAGGATCCCCGATTTATCTCGACTCATAGGGGTCACTCCCGCTCTCAAAGGTGTACGTAGATCTGACCCAACCGGGTCTCGACCCTGAACCTCTTCAACGGTCTCGGCGGTGGGCCCTTGAGCACATTGCCATTGACGTCGAAGGCGCCTTCATGACAGGGACAGTCCAGGACCTGCTGCTCATCGTCCCAGTTGAGCACGCAGTGGAGATGACTGCATACCCCGGCGAGACCGACCAGGGTCTCCTCATCGGTCCGAATCACAAAGATCGGTTCCCGTCCATGGCGAACCAATTGTGCCTGCCCAACCGACAGCGAGTCGACCGGCCCGATCTTGAGAACCCTCTCGGCCAAGCTTCGGGGGGACCGGGGAGGCTTTACAAAAGCGGCTACCACCCAGGCGAAACCCAGGCCCCACAGGGAAAGAAATCCTCCTGTCAACCATTTGAGGAGCTTTCGCCGGCGGGGTGAGATTTCTTCTAGCTGCTTGTCCACTGATTCTTCTGGCAACGTTGAAGCCCTCCCGCGTATTCGACCTTTATCCTATCCTGCTCCAACCGAAGTCTCTCAAGCTTCGTCGCTCGCGGGCTCCCCCTCCAAGGTCTCGGCCCGTGCCCTTTGCGCCGGACCTTGGCGCTCGAGTTGACGACCCGGAGCCGAGCGACCGGTCAGCCAGGCGGTGTCCATCGGATAGACCACGGGATCGAATATAACCGCGTACATGTGCCAGACCAAAATCGCAAGACTGGCCAGAATCGCCTCGTAGAAGTGAACAACCGTCGCCACATCGGTGACCCAGGTCGGTAGCCAGCGGAGAACCGGATCCTGGAACCAGAGGACGAAGCCGGTGACCGCCATGACCAGCGTCCCCCAGATCACCGCCAGGTACTCCATCTTCTCCGGGTATCCGATCCAAGGTGCTTCGGCAACAAAGGGCCGGTGGCCGAAGAAGAAAGCAAATCTCTCTCTGATCTCGTACAAGTCCTCGCGGCCCGGCCGCATCTGGGCGATGCAGGCTCGCGCCCTACGGTCTACGGCCAGATGCACGAGGTGAATGGCGCCGGCCAGGAGCATTCCCACCGCTGCGACCCGATGGATCCATCCTCGCACCCCGAATTCACTCTCCCATTGGAGCAGGGGCCAGGCCCACCAGGCCTCGGGAAACTTCAATGCAAAGCCGGTGTAGACCAACGCCACAAAGGTGACCAGCAGCAGGGCGTGGGCAATGCGAAACCAGAGAGACATTCTCTCTCGAGCTCCGCTCACCGGCAGCAACGGTTGCGGGAGGGGTCTCCTCGCCTTGCGGATGAAATCCAGTAGATTGTGGAGCACCATGCCGCCGATGGTCAA
>CALILB010000125.1 GCA_938016625.1 uncultured bacterium
ACACATCGAAACCGTGGGCACGCTGTTCCATGAATACGATCTTGAAGTTGTTGTAGCGCAGACCCGCGATGTTGCCGTCGTCGGTCCAGTACAGAAACTCCCGCCGCGGACTCTCGCTGACACTGCCCTTCAGGTACGGCAGCATGTTGTAGCCGTCGATGTGCGCCTTGTAGGTGCGTCCGATGGCTTCGACACCACCCGCTTTGAGCTTCCTCTTGATGTCGGGCTCGCCAACGGCAGCCATCAGGGTCGGCAGCATGTCCTCGTGAGCGAAAATCGCGTTCTCCTTGGTACCAGGCTTGATCACGCCCGGCCAGCGGATCAGAGTCGGCACTCGAAAGCCACCCTCCCAGTTGGTGTTCTTCTCACCACGGAAGGGGGTTGTGCCACCGTCGGGCCAGGTAAATGTCTCAGCTCCGTTGTCGGTCGAATACATGACGATGGTGTTGTCGGCGATCCCCAGCTCCTCCAGCTTGTCGAGTATCTCGCCGACGTGACCATCGTGCTCGACCATGCCGTCCGGGTAGGTTCCCAGGCCCGTCACTCCCTTCGACTCTGCCTTGAGCCGGGTCCAGACATGCATCCGGGTCGAGTTCCACCAGAGGAAGAAGGGCTTGTCGGCGGCGTGGGCTCGCTCCATGAAGTCGATGGCCGCGTCGGTGACCTCCTTGTCGATGGTCTCCATCCGCTTCATGTTGAGCGGGCCGGTATCCTCGATCTCGCCGTCGGCCGTCGATCGGATCACACCCCGAGGGCCAAAAGTCTCTTTGAACGTGCGCCCGTCCGCCATGATCATGTCACCCGGGTAATCGACGTTTTCCGGCTCGTCTTCCGCGTTGAGGTGATAGAGGTTGCCCAAGAATTCATCGAAACCGTGATTGGTTGGCAGGTGCTCGTCCCGGTCACCAAGGTGGTTCTTGCCGAACTGACCGGTCGTGTAGCCGTGGTTCTTGAGCAGGCCGGCAAGGGTCGGGTCCTCCATTGGCATCCCTTCCGGCGCCCCCGGTAGACCCACCTTGGTCAGACCGGTGCGGATCGGCGACTGACCGGTGACAAAGGCGGCGCGACCGGCGGTACAACTCTGCTGTCCATACCAATCCGTAAACAGCGCTCCCTCTTCGGCGATGCGATCGATGTTGGGTGTCTGGTACCCCATCATCCCCTGGTTGTAGGCACTGATGTTCCAATAACCGATGTCGTCGCCCCAGACGACAACAATATTGGGCTTCTCCTGGGCGGCGGCCTGGCCGACGCCGACCAGGAGCATCAGGGCGGCCACGAGCCAAATCCACTTTTCTCGATTCGAATTCATACTGCGGATTCTCCTTTCGTGCTCTCGAGCCCGACGGCTCGGGTCTTTTCCTTGATCTTCATCAACGAATGCGGACAAGCTCGGTACACTATTACCATCTATTACGTTTTGCAACTCGCCCAAGGGCACCTGCTCAGCGGCCGATTCGACCGGCACCACCCTCCACTGCCGACTGCGCTAGAATGCCCCTCCACATCCACAGGGATGTAGACAAACGGATTCTTGGAACCCGATCCGAGGAGGATTAATCATGAAGAGAAGCGTTTATCTTATTGCCTTGATTGGCCTGGTGCTCGGGGTGGCGGCCGCCACTCTGCCCGGCCCGGCAGCGGCGCAGGATCTCCACCCATCGCGGCGGCCCAGCCCGATGGGGATGGCCCGCACCACCATGGGCGACACCTACATCAGCGTGGTCTACAGCCGCCCCTACAAACGGGGCCGCGACAACATTTTCGGCACCGAGGAGAGCGAGGCCCTGGTGCCCTACGACAAGATCTGGCGCACGGGTGCCAACGAGGCCACCCAGATGACGGTGACCGGCGACATTATGGTCGGCAAACACAAGTTGCCGGCGGGCACCTACTCCATCTTCACCACCCCCGGGTCGGATTCCTGGAAGATTCACTTCAACACCAAGCTCGGGCTCTCGGGCACCGGCTTCTTCGACCCGGTCGAACAGAAGTTCACACCGGCAGACCTGGGACCCACCGATCTGGTAGTGATCAAGGCGACCCCCGGGGTCTTGGAGGAGGAGGTGGAGCAACTCACCTTCGCCTTCGATGACAAGGCAGGCAGCTCCAACATGTGCCTGCGCTGGATAACCACCGAGGTCTGTGTACCGATCAAGGCGGCCGGCAACTAGGGCTCTTTCCGGGCGTCGGAAGCGGCGATTCCGACGCCCGAGCCGATCTTTCCCAAGGCTGTGAAACCGACCTCACCAGAGGGGGTCGGAGTGCGTTAGAATGCCCGAACTCCACCCGCTTCGGGCGCTGGGGAACTCGTCGGCGGCAGCCGAGGAGGAAGGGGTATTCCGAGAGTCGGACTCGGACGAAGTGGCATCAAGATGATCGGTCAGACACTCTCTCACTACAAGATTCTCGACAAATTGGGCGAGGGTGGGATGGGCGCGGTCTATCTGGCGGAGGATCTGGAGCTCAACCGCAAGGTGGCGCTGAAAGTCCTGCCAAAGGAGATGGCCTCCGATCCGGAGCGGCTGTCGCGCTTCAAACGGGAGGCCAAGGCGGTAGCGGCCCTCAGCCACCCCAACATCGTCACCATCTACTCGGTCGAGGACTCCGACGAGGGCCGCTTCATCACCATGGAGCTGGTCGAGGGCAAGAGTCTCGAAGAGCTCATCACACCCCAGGGACTACCCATAGACCAGTTCTTCACGGTGGCGGTGCCGCTCACCGACGCCCTGAGCGCAGCGCATCAGAGCGGCATCACGCATCGCGATCTCAAACCGGCCAACATCATGGTCACCGGCGACCACCGGGTCAAGGTGCTCGATTTCGGGCTGGCCAAGCTGCACGGCTCGGCTGCCGGTCCCGAAGAGCAGGAGCTTCCAACGCAGGCGCTGACCCAGGAAGGCATGATCATGGGCACCGTGCCCTACATGTCGCCCGAGCAGGTACAGAGCAAACCGGTCGACCACCGCACCGACATCTTTTCGTTGGGCATCATCCTCTACGAGATGGCCACCGGGAAACGCCCGTTTCGGGGAGACTCCTCGGCCGATCTCATCTCCTCGATCCTGCGCGACTCTCCCCGCCCGATCACCGAGCTGAATGTGGATCTACCCGACGACCTCGGTAGGGTCGTCAAGCGGTGTCTGGAGAAGGATCCCGGCCGCCGCTTCCAGACGTCGCTCGATCTGCGGAGCGAGCTCGAGACCCTGAAGCACGAAGCGGCGAAAAAAGAGACCAAGACAGCGCCGTCGATCGCCGTGCTGCCGTTTGCCGATCTCAGCCCCGAAAGGGACCAGGACTATTTCTGCGAGGGCCTGGCCGAAGAGCTGATCGATGCGCTGATCAAGGTCACCGGTCTGCGGGTGGCGTCACGCGCCTCGGCCTTTCAGATCCAGGACTCGGTCACCGATATCCGCGAGATCGGCCGGCGACTCGACGTCGACACGGTGCTGGGTGGGAGTGTCCGCAAGGCCGGTGATCGATTGCGTATCTCGGCCCAGCTCACCAACGTTTCGGACGGCGAATACATCTGGTCGGATCGCTACGACCGTGAGCTCAAGGATGTCTTTGCCATCCAGGACGAGATCTCGCAGAGCATCGTCGACGCCCTCCAGGTGACCCTGAGTCCCACTCAGAAGAAGAGCATCGCCAAAGCCACCACGGTAGATGTCCAGGCCTACGACTTCTATCTCAAAGGTCGCAAATTCTTCTACCAGTTCAGACAGCAGGGCTTCGAGTTCGCTCGCCAGATGTTCGCCCGCGCCATCGTCATCGAGCCCAGCTACTCGCGGGCCTATGCCGGGGTTGCCGATTGTTGCTCCTTTCTCTACATGTATTTCGACTCCAGCGAAGCCAACTTGAAGGAGGCCGACTCCGCCAGCCGCAAGGCGGTGGAGATCGATCCGGGCTCGGCCGAGGCCCATGCCTCGCGTGGTTTGGCGGTCTCGCTGAGCCAGCGGTTCGACGAGGCCAAGCTCGAGTTCGAAACCGCGCTGCGTCTCGATCCCAACAACTACGAGGCCCACTATCTTTACGCCCGGTCCCTGTTCGCCCAGGGAGAGCTCGAGAAGGCGGCCGAGGAGTTCGAGCGCGCCTGCGAGATCAATCCCGACGACTACAACGCACCCATCCTGTTGGCAGCCACCTACTTCGGATTGGGGCGCAAGGGAGAGACCGAGGCGGCCTACGACAAGGCGCTGCTGGTCATCGAGAAGCACCTGGAGCTGAATCCGGACGACGCGAGGGCGCTCTACTTTGGCGCCAGCGCCCTATGCCACAAGGGTGATAACGAAAAGGCCATCAAGTGGGCGGAGAAGGCGACGATCATAGATCCCGACAACCCATCGGTGCTCTACAACGTTGCCTGCGTCTACGCCCAGCTGGGAGAGATCGACCGCGGTATCGACTGTCTCGAGCAGTCCATTACCACCGGCATGGGTCAGAAGGAGTGGATCGAGAACGATCCCGATCTCGACCCCCTACGCGAAAGCCCCCGGTTTGCGGCTCTGCTTCAGAGCCTCCACGCCGATAGTTGAGAAGAATCTATTTGTGCCAGGGAGTCTGAGAAAATGATCGGCACCACGCTGTCTCATTACAAGATCCTCGACAAGCTGGGCGAAGGAGGGATGGGCACCGTCTATCTGGCGGAGGACACCTCGCTGCACCGCAAAGTCGCGCTCAAGATGATGCCCGCCGAGATGGCGGCGGATCAGGAGCGGCTCGACCGCTTCCAACGCGAGGCCCGCACCGTCGCCACGCTCAACCACCCCGGTATCGTCACTATCTACTCGGTCGAGGAATCCGACCAGGGGCACTTCATCACCATGGAGTTTGTGGAAGGGGAGAACCTCGACGATCGGCTTGGAAAGGGCGGACTCAATCTCGAAGAGTTCTTCAAAGTGGCGATTCCCCTCGCCGATGCCCTCGCCACCGCCCACACCCGGGGTATTACTCATCGCGACCTCAAACCGGCAAACATCATGCTGACGTCGGAGGGGCGGGTGAAGGTACTCGACTTCGGGCTGGCCAAGCTGCATGCGACGGTTGGCGCCGAAGAAGAGGATGCCGAGCTCCCCACCCAGGCCTTGACCCGCGAGGGGATGGTTATGGGCACCGTGCCCTACATGTCACCGGAACAGGTACAGGCTCTTCCGGTGGATCATCGCACCGACATATTCTCCCTGGGTGTCATCTTTTACGAAATGATGTCGGGTGACCGTCCGTTCAAGGGCGCGACGTCGGCCCAGCTGGTCTCCTCGATCCTGCGCGACAACCCGCCGCCGGTCACCAAGGTCAAGGTGGATCTCCCCAACCACTTGGGCCGGATCATCGGCCGTTGCCTGGAGAAGGAGACCGATCGTCGCTACCAGACGGCTCTCGATCTGCGCAACGAGCTCGAGCAGCTGCAAAAAGAAAACAGTCTCGAAGAATCGACCACCGGCTCGTCGATCGCTGTGCTGCCTTTTGTCAACATGAGTCCGGACAAGGACCAGGACTACTTCTGCGAAGGGATAGCCGAGGAGCTGATCAACGGTCTCGGCAGGATCCAGAATCTACGAGTCGCCTCCAGGACTTCCGCCTTCCAGTTCAGGGGTGCCGAGTCGGATATCCGCGAAATCGGCGAAAAGTTGGGTGTCAGCACCGTGCTCGAAGGAAGTGTTCGTAAGGCCGGTGAGCGGCTGCGGATCACCGCCCAGCTGGTCAATGTGGACGACGGTTACCGTCTATGGTCGAACCGCTACGACCGGGATCTCAAAGATGTCTTTGCCATCCAGGACGAGATCGCCGAGAACATCGTCGAGGCGCTCCGCGTCACCCTGAGCCCCAAGGAGCGGCGTGCCATCCAGGCTGTTGCCACCCGCGACGTCAACGCCTTCGACTACTATCTGCGCGGGCGCCAGTTCTTCTACCAGATGGACCGCCGGCGATACGAGCTCGCCCGGCAGATGTACCGGCGGGCGATCGAGATCGATCCGGCCTACGCCCTGGCCTATGCCGGTATCGCCGACTGTGCCTCCTTTCTGTTCATGTATGCCGACAGTAGCGAGGCCAACCAGCAGCAGGCCATGGAGGCGAGTCAGAAGGCCCTGGAGCTCGACCCCGAGCTGGCCGAGGCCCACGCTTCGCGGGGACTCGCCCTGTCACTGAGCAAAAAGTACGACGAGGCGACCAAGGAGTTCAAGAACGCCATCAGCCTCAACAAGAAGCTCTACGAGGCCTACTACTTCTACGGCCGGGCCTGTCTGGCGCAGGGTGACTACGGCAAGGCCGTCTCGCTCTTCGAGCAGGCGGCGGAGGTCCGTCCCGAGGACTACCAGGCGCCCCATTTCAAGTGCCAGGCGTTGGAAGGCCTGGGGGCCTCCGAGGAGGATCTCAAAACTGCCAACCGCGTCGCACTGGAGCTCATCAAGCGGCACGTCGAGGCCAACCCCGAAGATCTGCGGGCGCTCTGTCTGGGAGCTACGGCCTTTGTGCGCGACGATCAAACCGAGAAGGGTCTCGACTGGGCGCGCCGGGCGCTGGCCGTCGACTCCGAGGAGCCGCTCATCCTCTACAACGTCGCCTGTGTCTATTCGCTGGCCGGCAAGGCCGACGAGACCGTCGACCTGCTCGAGAAGGCGGTAAAGGCCGGCTTTGGCGACACCGCCTGGCTGGAGCACGACAGCGATCTCGACTCGGTCCGCGAGCACCCACGATTCCAGGCCCTTCTCGAGTCCGCAAAGCCAAAGAGCTAGCACCCGCAGACCTCGATCGGGCAGCGAGAAGATGATGATCGGCAAGACACT
>CALILB010000126.1 GCA_938016625.1 uncultured bacterium
GTTGAAGATGTTGAAGGCGTCGATGCTGAACGTCAGGCCGGTGTTGCCCGTGGCTCGCCACTCCTTCTCGAGCCGCAGGTCCATGATGAAGATGTCGTCGTTCCGGAAGTCGGTGATGTCGTTGGGAGCGAGGATGTTGCGGCCGATGCCGTCGAGACCACCTACTCGCACGAAGTACGGTATGGGGTACCCCTGGCGGCCGCTCAAGTTGGCAGCCACGTTGAAGCCCCACCCGCGATCGGGCGCCACCTGGTACATGCCGTTGACGTTCCACTGCCAGTCGGACTGCATCCAGATGCCCGCCTTGTTACGCATCGCCCCCTGCACGACGAAGGCCTGACCGTCCTCTCTGCCGCCCACGGTTTCGTCGGGCTGCAGCCGGTTGGGGTCGTTGTTGTCGAAGAAACTCGACGGAACGTCCCACTCCTCGGTGAAGTTGTAGTTGAGGAACCCGCGAAGCATCCACTGGTTTGTCAACCGTTTGGTGAAGGTGATGGCGGTGCCAAAGTAGTTGAGCTCCCGATCACCGTTGGTGAAGAAGGTTCCGCCGGTGTAGGAGAGACTCGGGTTGGCGAAGAACGTCGGAATCGAGAACGAGCTGCCATCGGGGAGGGTCCCGGTGACGGGAAGCAGGTTCTCGACATACTCGCTGGCAGCTGCCGTCCGCTCGACACCGTTGGCGTCGGTGAACAGCAGCTGGTAGTCCTCGACATCGGTCTTCACCCGCCAGGTAAAGCTGATACCCGTCACGAACTCCGGCAGGAAGGAGTGCTCGAGACCCAGGATCAGCTCGCTGGCCACCGGCGGATCCATGTTGGGATCGTTGACATTCGATGACGAGAGCGCCGTCGGCGCGGCCGGATTGAAGCCAAAGGCTCCGCCGAGGACGGCCCACTGCTCGCCGTCATCGTAGAAATCGGCGAAGCCACCCGGGCTGTCGAGGAACACGATGAGCGCCACGTCCCCATCGACCGGGTTCATCCGGCTGATATCTCTCAGCCCCAGGGCGTCGGGGTACATCGAAAAGCTACCCCGGACCAGGGTCTTGCGCTCCTCGCCGAGGGCGTAGGTCACACCCAGACGCGGCGCGATGCTCGTCCAGCTGATCCCGTTGGCGTCGTTGCCGCCAAACGACAGAGGTGGCATCACGGTGGGGAAGGCGATGTTGGCATCGACCGACCCCGCCTGGTTCTCGCCGTCCTGATCGTCGTAGCGGAAGCCGACGTTGAACGTCCACTGCCCCATGGCCATCGTGTCCTGGACCCAGAGGGAGTTGTAATTGGTGATGACCGGGACCGGACCCTGGCGGTAGGCATAGACCATTCCGGCGTCAGCGGCGCGGCTCGGCGGCAGACCCAGAGAGGCCAGCAGAGCGGGATTCTTCACCCCGGCGACATCGCCCTCGGTGTGGAAGATGTTCCGCCCCGGGTAGGACCAGGCGCGCTCGATCGCGGCCTCACGTGTACGGCCGCCGAACTTGAGCTCGTGGCTGAGACCGCCGGTGCTGAAGAAGAAGGAGCCGTCGAGCTTCCACTCCTCAGTCGGCAAGCTGCTGCCGCCGCTGGCGTTGTTGGTGAGGAAGCCGTTGGGATCGGTATTGGACTCACCACCAGCCGCAGGGATCGCCGGCTGGTCGGGACCCGAGCCGCCCAGTGCGACTAACCCGAAGCCACTGTCGACGAACGAGTACTGGCCGCTCAAGAAGAAGTTCGAGCTAAAGACGTGTGTGTCCTCGAACTTGGAGATGCCGGACGGACCACGCTGGTTCCAGGTCGCCGAGGCATCCCAGGACGGGTTGGCACCACGGCCGAACACTAGCTTTTCGCCGTTGTTGAACGAGCCGACAAACGAGTTGGCCGACGAGAACTGAGCGTTCAGCTTGACCGCCGTGTTCTCGAGGACGGTGCGATTGGTGCCGCCGCCACCTGCCTGTTTGTTGATGTCGTTCTGACCCCAGGAGGCCCACAGCCACACCCGGTCACGCCACACCGGACCACCGGCCTCGAAGCCGATGTCCTGGATGTTGTTGATCTTGTTGGCGATGAAAGGGGGTTGCCCGGGTCCCAGATCGCTCTCGTCGAAGCCCGTGTCGGCCTGTTCGAGGGCACCAAAGTACCCATCCCCACGGGTGAGCAGGAAGCGCGCCGAGCCGCGGAACTCGTTGTTCCCACGCTTGGTCACCAGGTTGACCGAGACACCGCCTTTTATCTTGGTGACGTCGTTGCCACCGATCCCCAGCTGGATCTCCTCGAACTGGTCGAAGTCGTAGTAGGTGGACGAGCCGCCACCCTCCATGTCCGTGATCTGCACGCCGTCGATCAGGAAGTCGTTCTCTCGCTTGGACTGGGCCCCACTACGAAAGGCCGACTGCCCGCCGCTTTCGCTACCGCCGACGTTGATCCGGTCGACCATCACGCCCTGCGCCTGGCTCAGGATCGCCCAGGGGTCGCGCGCGGTCGGGATCTTCTCGAGCTCGACCTGGCTGATCGTGGTACCCGCGGAGAGCTTGCGCTCGTCCAGCAGCGGGCTCTCCGCCGTCACCACGATGACCTCTTCGATGGCAGCCGACAGTTGGACCACGATGGTGGTGTTGCGGGCGACGTTGACCGTTACGTTCGGATACTCGAAGGTCGAGAAGCCCTCGAGGCTTGCCTCGAGCCGGTATCTGCCTGGATCGAGCTTGAGAAAGCGGGCCTGCCCCTCCGGGCCCGTCACCATCAACTGTGGTGCACCCTGTCCGGACAGCTCGACCGTCACGCCGGGGAGCGGTACTCCGTCGGTGTCCTCCGCTTGCACGAAGACGTTACCCGAGCGCTCTTGCGCCAGAGCCACCCGGGTGATCGCCGGCAGCAGGACCACAGCTACGGCGAACAGACGAATACACGTTGTTCTTCTCATCCTTCTGACCTCAATCTCGGCGCAGGGATGATGATCGAACCTGCCGGACCTTCACTCGGGTGAAGCGCCCGCCGCCCCTGACACGCGGTTGGCTGACCGAACTGTTTGCGTGTTGCTGGACCTCACACTAGCACGGAAACGAGGAGCACCGGCTCGTGCGGTGGTGCGAAGGCGGGGGGTGGGGACTACCTGGTCAGGTCCAGAGCCGTAGCGGCCACCAGTCGAGCGACCCGCTCGAGCGCATCCCGATCCAGATTCTCGGCGTGATCCTCGGCGGAGTGGATGGCCAGCAGTGCCGGCCCGAGAGAGCCGCTGGCAAAGGTAATACAGGGGATGCCCCGGTGGACAAAGGGGATGGCGTCGACACCCAGCGCCGGCGGTAGCGGGGTTCCCCGGAGCGGGATCTCCAGCCTCTCGGCCGCTCGGCGAGCCATTTTGGAGAGAAAGGGGGAGAACGACTTGCCGACTCCATAACGCTCGAGCAGTAGGGCTTTGCCCGGAATTCCCGCCCCATCCAGATTCAGAGCGTAGGTCGGTCGCCCCGCCAGCAGCGAGGCGTGTCGATCCAGCCAGCGCATGGCCCCCACCATGTGATCCTCCTCGGCCCCGGTCGACAGGAAGATCGCCTCGACATCGGCCGGCAGCTCCCCCGGGAGGATCCGCGCCAGCTCCATCAGGATGCCCACCGAGCCGGCATTGTCGACCCCTCCCGGCGACCGGTTGCCGTTCTGCAGTGTAGAAAGAGCGACCAGTGAGGCCGCGGCCAGTCCACCCAGGAGCGGGCCAAGCCAGGGCGGGCCGCCCACCCGCCCCATCGCCAGGCCCACGATCAGAAGAGCTGCCAGGCCGGCGCCGGCAAGCAGTGTCAGGATGGTGAGGCCGGATCGGTAGGGCAGCGTCAGGTTTTGTGACTTGCTGTCGTGGTGGGCGACAAAGATCAGCGACAGACGCGGCCGCCGTGGGCCAGTGCGACCAACGACATTGGCAGTGCGGGTCGAGCCCTCCCGGGAATAGAGCCTCTCCAGCCAGGGCGACCAGACCAGGAGTGTCCCCCCGGCCAGCAGTGCAAGCGCCAGACAAGAGGCGGCGATCTGAGGTTGTGGTTGGGCCAGGATTCCGGCAACACCCACCAGCAGGCCGGTACCCAGAAGCAGCAGGCGTAGAGCCCGAAAGGCGGGACCTATGTCGTAGGTGAACTCCTCGCAGCTGACCTCGAGCCCCGCTTCGCGCAGCCAGCCGGCCACCAGCTCGATGGCACGGGTATCGCCTTCGGTTCCCGGATAACGAGGAAACGCCAGGGCGCTCGCTTCCCTTTCGATGCGCTCGCCGTCCACTCTCACCGAGCCCCCTCCGCGACCCTCTCCGCCACGGACCGTAAGCGAGTCACCGGCTGTCGGTCGTCACCTGGCCGGGGAAAGCTGGGACTGGGGAAGACCGATCTCCAGGGCGATCGCCCGCGCCTTTGCCTGGATCTTGCGAAGATTGTCGGGGCCTAGACGCAAGAAATGCTTTTCGGCCTCGGTCAGCTCTTCCAACTTCGAATCGGCGAACTCGAAGCTGGAGACCTTTGGCACGAGCTCGATCTGACCTTCGACCACGGGTGTTCGCAAGAGGGTATCGATCGCCTCGAGCAGGGCATCGTCGAAGTCTTTGTTCGGGTAGCCCAGCTCACGGTAGGCCTCCTGCAGCAAGGGCTTGACCGAGCGGTAGAGGTTGGCGGTGCCGCGCACATCGATCGAGGAGACGACGTCGGCGATCCTGTCGTAGCGCTGGTAGGCGGAGTCGTCGACGTAAACCCTCGACATGTCCTCACGCGTGCCAAAGCCCTTCTCGGGCTCCAAGAATTCCAGATGGGTACGAGGACTGACACCCTCGGCCAGGTTGTCCACAACCACGACGAATCGCCGGATCAGGTCGTCGGTGGCCAGCCACCCAAACAGCTCCGGGTGAGCCGAGAGCTGCGCCACCACCGCCCGCATCCACTCGTCGCTGTCCGCCAACGTGGGGAGATCCACCGGTGCCGTCGATTCCGGAATCTCGCCCTCGGGGGCCAGGGCTTCGACCGCCGGTGCAGCTTCTTCGACCGGCTCGGTTTCCTGGCGTTGCTGACTCCAACGCCAGATAAAGAAGCCGAGCACCGCCACCACGATCACCCCTATGGCGATCGCAATCGGCCCGGTCAGCGGCCCGCGCTTTTGGCTCTCCTCGGTCGGTTCCAGATCGAAGTCCTGCAGCTCGCTCATCGCTCAATCCCTTTCCAAACAGCCCTCGAGTCCCCCCATTCTAATCGGAATGAGCTTCCGCGTGGCACGCCTTCGATAGACTCCCGTGGAGAAATTCATATGCGTAGAATCCGGCTTGGTCGCACCGGCGCCGAAGTCTCCGCCATCTCCGTCGGCACCTGGGGTCACGGTGGCGCCAAGACGGTACGGGGCCGACCCGTGGGCTGGTCGGGTCACGATGACGGCCTGGCCGCGTCAGCGCTGCGACGCGCCCACGAGCTCGGGCTGAACCACTGGGATACCGCCGATGTCTATGGGGATGGCCAGGCGGAGTCGCTGATCGGCGCGCTTTGGGGCGACATTCCCCGCGAGGAGATCTTTCTCGCCAGCAAGGTGGGCTGGGACCCCGGTCCCTACCGCCACTTCTACGACCCAGAGCAGATTCGCCGGCAGCTGGCGAGATCGCTCACCCTGCTCAGTACCGACCGGATCGATCTCTACTATTTTCACCACTGCAATTTCGGTCCCGGGGAGAAATACCTGGACGACGCCATCGATCTGTTTCATCAGTTCCAGGCCGAGGGCAAGATCCGCTTTATCGGTCTCTCCGATTGGAAGGCGTCGAAGATCGCCCGTTACGCCCCGCGGATCGATCCCGACGTCGTCCAGCCCTATCGCAACGTCGTCGACAACACCTATCGTTCGAGCGGGCTGGAGTCTTGGATTGAAGACCACGACACCGGCGTAGCCTTCTTCTCACCTCTGAAGCACGGCTTGCTCACCGGCAAGCACGACCGGCCACCGGATTTCGGCGATGGTGACCACCGGTCGGGAATCCAGGATTTCCAGAACCCCGAGGTGCTGGCCCACTACCGGCGATGCCGGGCAGAACTGCAAGATCGATTCGCCACCCAGCCGGAGCCCGTTCTCCGCGCCCTAGTCGGCGCCCTGCTGGCGGACACACCCACCGGGTGTGCACTCGTCGGCCTGCGCCGCCCGGAGCACGCGGAGGCCGCCGCGGCCGCCGGCGAGCCCCTGAGCAATAAAGATGCGAAGTGGGTCCGAGAGCTCTACCGCCAGAGCTCCTAGAGCTTACGGATCTATCGACTGTCGCGAATCAGCCAGTCGGGCAGCTCGACCTCGGCCGACTTCTCCCAGGCGGTCAAGAACAGGCTAGCGGTAAAGCGCACCGCGGCGCGATAACGCTGCTCGGTGAAGACTCTCACCGCGGGTGGCAACGGGCTCACCTGGTCCTTGCGCGCGGGCAGCAGTGGCTCGAGCTCGTAGACCTTCTCCACCAGGGCGTGGCTGGCGGCGAATTCGCGGCCAACGGCCGGCATGAAGTCGGCGAAGACTTCCAACTCCAGACCCTCGAGCGCCCCGGTGCGATCGAAGCCCCCCCGCTCGAAGAGCACATCCACCTGGTGGTGGACACCGGTGCGGGGCGAAGTTCCATCGGGATTGGCACGGCCGTTGTGATGCACGGTCGTGTGCAGCGGCTGGCAGAGGTCCCCGGCGTAGTGCGCCAGGATGCCGGCATAGACCAGCGCTTTTGCCTGAATACGCGGATTGTGCGGGTAGCGCCGGTGCTCGGCAAATACCAGGGTCAAGCGTTGCACGCCCTCGACAATCGAGTAAGGGAGCATTCCGGTCTGGTCCGGGCCGAACTCGACCGCCTCCGCCCCCGGCTCCGAGCCGAGCCAGGTCACCAGCCGGATGAGGTCGTAGCGGGTCGGGGGGAAGGGACGGCCGCCGAGTAGCTCGACATCCAGATAGTGCTCGGGGTTCTCCCCGGCGCGCAGCTCGGTAAAAGCGTCGGGCTTGAAAAGATCCGGATCGATCGAACTATGAGCAACGGCCTGCGCCCCGTCGCGAAAGAAACGCGGCACGCTGGCGGGGAGAGCCTCTACCGCAGCTTCGGTGGCGAGGCGATGCCCCTGTGTGTGCCAGGCCCAACAGCTCGGCGCCATCAGCAACAGAGACGCCACTGCAATAAATGTCGATCTCACTTCAACCCCTCCGGGAAATTCGGGGACACGTACCGATTCTTACTGCTGCCTCTGGACCTTCAACTTCGCTGGCAAGAATCGGATACGTGTCCCCAATTTCCCGAACGGTAACACAGTCTCCGCCGC
>CALILB010000127.1 GCA_938016625.1 uncultured bacterium
TTCGAGAACATGGTCAACGAACCGATCGACGGCGACAGCCGCTACTTTCCGCTGCCGTCAGTCGCCTACGTCCGGGGCTCCAAGGACAGTCCCTGGACCTGGGGTGTCGGCTTCGTCGCCCAGGGAGGTATGGGTGCCACCTTCAGGCCCGTCAACACCTTCTTCGGCACCCAGGATGAGCTCTATTCTCAGATCGCCTTCATGACCGTGAGTCCCACGGTCGCCTACGCCGTCAACGAGGACATGTCATTTGGCCTCGCCCTCAACCTCGGCTATGGTGACGCCTCTTTCCGCTTCTACCCGGGAACTTCGTTCTTCAACACGGACAATCCGATGATGAGCTTCCCCGGGGTAAAGATGGAGAATGCGGCGGGCTTTCAGTGGAACATCCGTGGTGGCTGGTGGTGGCGACCGACACCGAAGTTCTCCGTCGGTCTCATCTATCAGACCGAGACCGACAGTACCTTCGATGGCGGTGATATGCAGGTCAACTACACCGGTTTCCCGTTCATCGGCGACAAAGTCAAGTACGACGCCGAGATGGAGGGCTTCACCTTCGCCGCCCAGGCCGGGATCGGCTTTGCCCTCAGGCCAAACGACCGCTGGGTACTGGCGCTGGACATCAAGCGCTACTACTGGGACAGCGCCATCGACACCATCCTGGTCAAAGGTGAGAATCCGAGCGCACCGCTGCCGCCGCCGTTCGACACGGTCGAGCTGCCCTTTGTCTTCAACTGGGAGGACCAGTGGGTCTTCGCCTTTGGCGGCGACTACCGCTTGAACGACCGCTGGACTTTGCGAGGCGGTTACAACCACGGCGACAATCCGGTACCCAGCGAAACCCTGACACCGCTCTTCCCGGCGATACCCGAAGACCATCTCACCTTTGGCTTCAGCGTCCTGTCGGGGAGCGTGACCTACGAGTTCGCCATCGAGCACGCCTTCAACAACTCGCAGACCAACAACAACCCCGACCCGATGGTGAATCCCTTCGGGCCTGGCTCGCGCGTCGATCACTCGCAGTGGACGGTAAGCTTCGGGGTGTCGTGGGCGTGGGCGCGCTAGGACCGGGAACCGATCCCAAAGAGCCAACAGGAGAAATGAAAATGAAGAGATTTTCCATCATCACCGCGGTGGCCCTGATCGCGGTCGTGGCGCTCATTGCCCAGGTGCAGACTGCCGGCGCCACCAAAGCCATCGGCAACCAGGAAGGTATGGAGTGCACCTCCTGCCACGACAAGCCCGGCAGCAAGCTGATGACCGATCAAGGCAAGTACTACGAGCTCATGGGCTCGCTCGACGGCTACGATCAGCTGGAGACCGACTTCGGCAAGTGCACGACCTGCCATGCGCGCAAACCGGGGTCGGATAAGCTGACCAAGACCGGCAAGAAGTACCAGTCGCTGACCGAGGACATGGATGGGCTCAAGGACTGGTTGATGGAGCCACACCCCACCCCCGACCTGACCGAGGATTCCGACTAGCCGGGCATTCCTTCCATCCGTTGCAAAAGACAAGGGCGGCGCCGCCAATCATGGCGGGCCGCCCTTTTTTTCGAGCTCCGGATCTCGCGGCTATTCTTCTTCCTCGTAGGCTTGGGAGAGCGCGCAGATGTTCTTGCCCAGCTCGAGCTCCGAGGCCTTCGCCTCCCCCACCTCGACGAGGCCGGCGTTGACCCTTTTGATCTCGACATACTCCTCGGGAAACTTGGGGAGGCTCGAGAGGATGTAGTCGACAAATTCTTCCTCGCTCTTCTGGGCCATTACCAGACCCTGGTTGGCGGCCCGCAGCTCTCCCAGCGTCGACCGGCACAGCCCGTCGGCGCCCACTTCTCCCAGCCCGCTGAAGTGGGCCGGCAGTACCACCGTGTCATCAGGGAGCTCGAGCAGCCGACGCAGCGAGGCATAGTGCAGAGGTGCCCAGGCATCTCCCCGCCCGCCCAGATCGGGTCGCGCGATCGACTCGATAAAGATGCTGTCGCCGGTAAAGAGATACCGATCGTCCAGGAGATAGGCGACGTTGCCCAGCGTGTGGCCGGGGATATGCAAGGTTGTAAGGTGGGCATCCCCCACCTCGAACTCCTGATTGTCCTTCAGATATCGGTAATCGATCCGTGCCGGCATTACATCGATGGGGTGGATCCCGTCGTAGGGATGGAGATAGTAGGGTGCGTTGAATTTCTCCGCCAGCGACGGTCCGCCGCTGATGTGATCAGCGTGCCCGTGAGTGTCGAGGACGAGCTCGATGTCGACGCCTTTCTCCGCCGCCAACGAGGCGTAGACCTCGGTATGCCGTAAGGGATCGATAAGTGCCGCCTTGCCGTTGCTGGTCACCATGTAGCTCAAGCAACCCCGGGCCGGTCTGCTGACTTGATAGACACCCAGCTCGGCGCTCTCGACAATGGGTCGCGTGTGGTAGTGGTCCCCCCAGGCCGCCGTTCCCCCTTCCAGATTGAAGGCCCGAAAGTCGAGGCGACGCAGGGCCTCGGCCACGAACTCCGAGGTGTCACCCTTGGCGCAGACCGCCAGAATGGGCTCCTCTCGCGGCAGCTTCTCGGTCCATCTCTTTTCGAGAAAATCGACAAAGGAGTCGACGATGTCGTCGTGCTCGTCGACTTCCAACATCTCGTAGTAGGGAACATTGACCATGGGGATCTTCTTGCGGCCCTCGATCTTCCAACTCTCGTACTCGTCTTCGTTGCGCACATCGAAGACAAAGAACGGCTCTCCCTGCTCGAGCTGCTCGTGTAGCTGCTCGACTTCCCACTGGGTCGTCGATGAATCGTTGTCTGCCATGACTCACATCCTCCTGATGAGCCCACTGCCGGACTGCAATTGGATCTCGATCTGCCGGCAGAGTATAGAGAAGACTCTCCAGGTGCGCCAGGGCACCTTGACAATACCACCCGGGGTACCCTACATTGGGGCCACAAAAAGGGACTTTCAGCCGAACGACGCGCTGGGGATTGGCGGCTAGGCGGTATCGAACGAGGAGATGACCGATGAATCAGATCCACTTCGACGAAACGCTCGATGTGCGGGGGCTCAACTGCCCGATGCCGGTAGTCAAGGCCCGCAAGAAGATCGGTGAGCTGGAGAACGGCAAGATTCTCAAGGTGCTCAGCACCGACCGCGGGTCGATCAAGGACTTCCAGGGCTGGGCCAAGGTGGCCAAGAACATCGAGCTCCTGGCTCAGGACACCGACACCGAAGACGAGGCCGAGATCTACGTTCACTTCGTACAAAAAGCAGATTGAAGGAGATTGCCATGTCTGTGAGTGACGTCACCAGCAGCGACAAGAGCGTCAGTGCGGAGTCCCTGGTCGAGCGGCTTGCGGCCCTCGAGACCCGACTCGAGGCCCTCGAAGAGAGTCAGCCCGACGACAAGGTCGCCATCGTCGTCTTCTCGGGCGATCTCGACAAGGTGCTTGCCGCCTTTGTCATCGCCACCGGCGCCGCCGCCCTGGGGCAGGAAGTGAGCATGTTCTTTACCTTCTGGGGCCTGAGTGTGCTGAAGAAGAAGAGCAGCCTGGCGGACAAGAACGTATTCGAGAAGGCGATGGCGGTCATGTCACCCGGAAACTCCGAGCAGCTGCCGGTGTCGCAGATGAACTACTTTGGCGTCGGTGCCAAGATGCTGCGCAAGATGATGAAGGACAAGAATGTCTCTTCCCTCGAGGAGATGATCGCCATGGCCAAAGAGATGGATGTCAAGCTGCTGGCCTGCGAGATGAGCCGTGACGTCATGGGTGTCAGCGACGAGGAGCTCATGGATGGCCTGGAGCCCGCCGGTGTCGCCAGCTTTCTGGGTGAGTCCCTCAGGTCTCGCACCAATCTCTTCATTTAGCGCATTTGGTTGGGAGGAAGAGACCGTGCCGGAAACCAAGACCTTCGGCCAGCTCTACGAAGCCGACCGCAAGAAGCTGATCGACCGCCTCGCCCGTGTGGAGGGTCAGCTCCGCGGCATCCAGAAGATGATCTCGCGCAAGGATGACTGCGAAGCGATCGCCCAGCAGATGGCCGCCGCCAGGGG
>CALILB010000128.1 GCA_938016625.1 uncultured bacterium
GGGCTGTCGGTATCCGAGTTCGCCGCAAGCCTGGGACTGGGAGACGGTGTCACCGGCTACGTCTACGACACGGTGCCGGTGGCCGCCTACGCCTGGTACCGGCACTTTGGTGATTTCGAGGCTACCGTGGCGTCTGTTCTGGCCTGTGGTGGCGATACCGACACCACGGGGGCGATCGCCGGTGCCCTGGCCGGAGCCGTCGTCGGAGATGTCGGCATTCCCGGCGATTGGTTGCGAGGTCTCCGCGATTGGCCACGCAGCCAAACACTCCTTTCTGAGGTCGGCGCCAGGTTGGCGGAGTGCTCCTCGACCGACAAAATCTGCTCGCCGGTCAGCTATTTCTGGCCCGGTCTCGTGCCACGCAACCTGCTCTTTCTCCTGGTTGTTCTTTTGCACGGATTTCGACGGCTCCTGCCACCCTACTGAGATCGCTACAATCAATCGCGAATCAGATGCGACGCAAGCAACGCAAAGAAAGCTCCGGCAAGAGCTCTACTCGCACGGGGCTACCCATCGCCCTGGTGGCCAATCTACTGGTGCTCGGGGTGCTGGGTTATGCCGCTTATCTCGAGAGCTCCTCCGCGGACGCCTACTATCGGGCCATCCAGGAGGACGAGTGGGTGGAGTGGGCGAGCTTCTGGGCCTTTGGGTTGGCGGGAGCCTTGTTCGTGGCGACCGCCTTTCGACAATGGCGGGCCACCGGCAAGCTGCCCTGGTTTGCCGCCGGTGTAGCTCTCTTCTGCTGGTTTGTGGCGCTCGAGGAGATCTCCTGGGGGCAGCGGCTGCTGGGGTACCGGCCACCGGACTACTTCCTGGAAGAGAACTTCCAGCAGGAGCTCAACATCCACAACGTGGTCGATACCAGGTACCGCATGCTGGCACTCAAAGGTGTGATTCTTGGCTATGGGGTGGTGCTGCCGGTCCTCGCCTTTCTGCCGGGTCCGCGTGATCTTTTTCGCCGGCTGGGCATCGAAGCCTCACCGCTCGCCCTGGCGCCAGCCTTCCTTGCCACCTACCTTCTCTACGTCGAGTATCCCTGGACCCACACCGGGGAGTGGGTCGAGCTTATGCTGGGTCTGGGGTTCCTGTTCGCCGCGCTCCAGGGGCTGCGGCGGTACCCGCACGAGGCGCCGACGCGACTCGGCACGGCCCACCCTGCGCTGGTGATCGCCACGAGCTGGCTCCTCGTCATCGGACTCGGATTTGCCAACGCCGCAGTCTCGCGACGCCTGGTGAGCCGTCACCCCGAGACCATCGAGGCGGCTCGCAGCGAGGCCCAGGCGTTGAAGCGAGATTTCCTGACCCGTCAGCTACCCACCAAATGCGGCCTCCACAAGCGGATCTACACCTACAAAGAACAGTTCCACCAGGACTATTTGCTGGAAGGGGCCTTTTCACGGCTTACCGCCCAGGGTCTCCCCGCGGCCCGGGCGGAGTACTTCTTGGATCCCTGGAACTCCCCCTACTGGATCCGATCCCAATGCAGCGACGACCGGAGCCGGGTGAGCGTCTACATCTACTCCTTTGGACCCAACCGTAGCCGGGATTCGGACCGCTGGCAGATCGTCGACGACGATGTGGGTGCCTACGTCATCCAAACCCCCTGAGTCGAGAGCTCCATAGGCAGATCTGGGACCCGTCTGAAACAATGGCGCCGCTTTGACTTTGCCCACCAATCGCTTCTTCCGCCGCGCCGTGGCCCTGCCCACCGATCACGGCACCTGGGTCTTTCTGCTGACGCCTCTTCTGATTGGGCTCTATGTCGGGGGCCGGTGGACGACTCCTTCCTTCTATCTGGTAGTGGCGACCCTATGCGGCCTTCTGATGCGCCAGCCCCTGACCATCGCCATCAAGGCACTGAGCGGCAGACGCTCGAGGACCGATCTGCCGGCCGCCGTCTTCTGGATCGCGGTCTACGGGGCCGTGGGGCTCGCTCACGTCGGCGGTCTGGCGCTCCGCGGTTACGGCTATGTCCTGCTGCTGGCCACCCCGGGTGTGGCCGTCTTTGCCTGGCATCTCTATCTGGTCAGCCGGCGTCGGGAGCGCGATCAGTTGGCGATCGAGCTCCTGGGTAGCGGCGTGCTGGCGCTCTCCGCCACCGGGGCTTATTGGATCGGCGTGGGTCGGCCCGACCCGGGCGGCTGGCTCCTCTGGGGTCTGGCCTGGATCCAGTCGGCGGCCTCGATCCTCTATGTCCATCTGCGTCTGGATCAGCGCTCGGCTTCAGCGGACCTCGGCTGGAGAGAGCTTGTCGCCATGGCGCGATCGGCCCTTGTCCTCGCCACCCTGAACCTCGGCTTTGTCTTTGTCCTCTGCACCGCCGATGTTGTCCCACGTTGGCTCTTTCTCCCCTATCTCGTCCAGTGGTTGGAAGTGCTCCGCGGTACCCTGCAGCCAGCCATCGCCCTGCAGCCCAAGGCCATCGGCTTCCGCCAACTGGCGGTCAGCACTCTTTTTACTCTGCTCTTCATCCTCACCTGGCATTAGCCTGCATCCCTGATAGCCTTCGGCTCTCCCGGAGGACCCGATGCGCCGCTGGATCGAATTGCTCGCCTCACTCAAGCTGAATGTCGCTCTGCTGGTCTTCATGCTGCTGGTGCTGGCCGGCGGCACCATCGTCGAGGCCCTCTACGGCACCCAGGTCGCACGCTCCATCTACTTCGCCCCCTGGTTTCTCGGTGCCCTCGCTCTGCTTGGCATCAACCTGCTCTGCTCACTCTGGGAGCGCTGGCCCTGGGGCCGCTTCCGCATCGGCTTTGTGCTGACCCACGGGTCGATGGTTGTCATCCTGCTGGGGTCGCTCATGACCTATATGTTCAAGGTCGAGGGGCAGATGGCGTTGTGGGAGGGCCAGGAGAGCAACGTCTTTGCCTATGCCGGCACCCCCGGGCAAGTCGATCGTCACACCCTCCCCTTCTCGGTCCGGCTCGATGCCTTCGAGATCGACTATTACCCCGGAAGTCGTAGGCCGGCGATGTTTCGCAGCCGGGTCCAGGTCAACGACCCCGCGATCGGCGAATCCCAACCGGCCGTCATCGAGATGAACAACGAGCTCTCGTACGGTGGTTACAAGTTCTTCCAGAGCAGCTACCAACAGACCGGGAACCGGGAGATGTCGGTGTTGACGGTGTCGCGCGATCCCGGCCAGCTGCTCGTCTTTGTCGGCTACATCCTCTTGATCGCCGGCATGATCACGGTCTTCGTCACCCGCATCGTGCAACGGCGCGGCCTGGGTGTCGGGGTGACTCCGGTGTCACCGCCTCCCGGGGCAACCGGCAGCGGGCTCGAGATCGTCGGCCTCTGGCTGCTGGCCCTGGTGCTCGCCGGTATGGCGACCCCTGTTGACCAGCTCACCGCCGTCGTGCCCGACGAAGAGACCCTGGAAACCTTGCGCCGCGTCCCGGTACAGCACGACGGGCGGGTGATGCCACTCGACACCCTCGCCCGCGAGGCGGTCTGGAGAGTGACCGGGAAACACCGTTGGCAGGGCCTCGACCCGGTGACAGTGGCGCTCGGCTGGAGCTTTGCGCCCGCGGCCTGGTCGCAGGAGCCCATCGTTCCTTTGGGCAGCCGCGCGCTGGCTGCCGAGCTGGGGTTTCCCTCGGGCACACGCCACGCCTCCCTCCACCAACTGGCCAACAATCCACGGACCGCACAACTGATCCGAGAGGCCCGCTCCCAGGCCGACCTCGACCAGCCGCTCAGCCCCGTTCAGGAAGCCGCTCAGGAGCTCGAGGACCGTATGCTCTGGATGCAGGGGCTGATGAGCAAGCGCCTGCTGCGGGTGATGCCCTCGGCCCAGGGTCCCACCGAGCCCTGGACGGTGCCGCCGCGACTCGACTCGGTCGCCGACTTGGTAGAGCTCGATCGCCAGCTGCGCTTTGCTCCACCCGCGGGTTACCCCAGTGAGGAGGCGATCGAGCGCGAGATCTTCTACAACCGGCTGCGGCCGTCGCGGCTCGCCTGGTGGATTCTCGCCTTTGCCGCGATCGTGTCACTCGCTGCCTGGGCCCGACCCCAGAGGTGGCTCGAGGGGCTGGCCACGACCGGTCTGGCCGTCGGCTTTGGCGTTATGACCTGGGGTCTGGCGCTCAGATGGCAGATCGCCGGCCGCATTCCGGCCTCCAACATGTACGAATCGATGCTCTTTCTGGCCTGGGGGGTGGGGCTGTTCGCCCTGGTGGCCCGGTTCGCCATCCGTCACCGGCTCGTCGTCATCAACGCCACGTTGATGGCCACGCTGGCGATGATTCTCACCGACCTGCTACCGCTCGATCCCTTTATCCATCCCATGCCACCAGTGCTCTCCGGCACCCCGTGGCTCGCCATCCATGTTCCTATCACCATGGTCAGCTACTCGGTCTTCGCCCTCGGCATGCTGGCGGCCCATATTCAGATCGGCACCGAGATCTTTTCTCCGACCCGACGCGAGCTGGCAGCGAGGATGAACGATCTGCTCTACTGGTATATGCACGTCGGCTCGATTCTGCTGGCTGCCGGCATCTTTACCGGCTCGATCTGGGCAGCCTCCTCCTGGGGACGCTATTGGGGTTGGGATCCAAAGGAGGTCTGGTCGCTGATCGCGCTGCTGGCCTACATGGCTATTCTCCATGGACGCTTCGATCGGCTCATCGGGCCCTTTGGCACCGCCGCGATGAGCATCATCGCCTTCTGGACCGTGCTGATGACCTACATCGGCGTCAACTTCGTGCTGAGCGCCGGGCTCCACTCCTATGGCTTCGGCCAATCGAACGTGGTCACCTGGATGGCGGTGCTGGCGGTGGCGGAGATCCTTTTCCTCACCGCCGGTCTGATCGCCCACAACCGAAGACAAGCCGTCCATAAGGGTCTACCGATTACCAACTGAAACCGCGACCATGAGGTCGAGCCGTCTGAATTCCAAAAGGAGAGGCCTGCGATGAGCTGGAAGACACGTCTGTTCGATCCGGGTGCGACCGGCGTCTGGCGCGATCTCGGTCTGCTTGTCATGCGCCTGGGGTTTGCCGGTGCTCTGATCTACGGTCACGGGCTGAGCAAGCTGCTCGAGTATTCCCAGCGGTCGTCCAATTTTGCCGACCCCCTGGGCATCGGCAGCCCCGCCAGCCTCGCCCTGGTCGTCTTTGCCGAGCTCTTCTGTGCCCTGGCCCTCGCCTTCGGCTTTATGGGTCGGCTGGCCACCATCCCGCTGATCATCAACTTTGCGGTGGCCTTTTTCATCCAACACGGTGGCGATCCCTTCAACAAGAGCGAAAAATCATTTCTCTTTCTGGTGGCTTTTATCGCGCTATTGGCCACCGGTCCCGGCCGTTTCTCGATCGACGGACTCATCCGGGGAAAGTAGGGGCCTCGGCCCGTGCCCGATCAGAGCTCAGGTGCCGAGTTGGCCGTCGTGCTGGCGGCGGGGGCCGGGCGCCGGATGCGGAAACCGGGGACGTCGGCCGAGCTTACGCCCGAGCAGGAGGCGATTGCCGAGATCGGGATCAAAGCGTTGATCCCGGTAGGGCGCCCTTTTCTCGACCACGTTCTGAGCGCCCTGGCCGACTCAGGGGTACGACGGGTCTGCCTGGTGATCGGACCCGATCACGGCGAGCTGCGCTCCTACTACGAGCAAATGGACCGCCATCGGCTAGACATCGACTACGCCGTCCAGCCCGAGCCCCGGGGGACGGCCGACGCCCTGTTGGCCGCCGCGGAGCTGGTGGCAGACGATTCCTTTCTGGTGGTCAATTCAGACACCTACTACCCACCGCGGGCGCTGGCCGGTCTGCAGGCGCTGGATAAGGCGGGTCTGCTGGCTCTCGACCGGGAGCGCTTCCTGGCCGGCGGCGAAAGCAACATCACAAGCGAACGGATGGCCGCCTTTGCCGTCGTCGAGACGGACGACACCGGTAATCTCACCCGCATCCTGGAGAAACCGGATCCCGCAACCTATGACCGGCTGGCCGAGCGGGTGGTGGCCAGCGTCAATGGCTGGCGGTTTCGACCTACGATCTTCGAGGCTTGCCGCACGATCTCCCCGTCGGTTCGGGGTGAGCTCGAGCTGCCGGCGGCGGCCCAGTACCTCGTCGACCGAATGGAAGAGCCGATTCGGGTGGTGCTCACCGCCGAGCCGGTGCTGGATCTGTCGCATCGTGAGGACATCTCGGGTGTCAGCGAGCGACTCCGAAATCTGACGGTGGAGCTCTGACTTGACCCGCTTGGCCGATCTGGTTTCCCGCCTCGATGCCGAGGATGCGGCTCGGTTCTCACCCCTGGTCGACACCCTCATCGACCTCGGTCTGTCGCAGGATCTGGCAGCCGCCGCCTGGCTGGTGCCAGGGCGGATCGAGGTCCTGGGCAAGCATACCGACTATGCCGGTGGCCGCAGCCTGGTGACAGCCACCGAACAGGGATTTGCCCTGGTGGCCACCGCCAGAGAGGACAACCGTCTCCGGGTCATCGATGTGGAGCGCCGGGAGATCGAAGAGCTCGAGCTGCGGCCCGATCTCGAGCTCCCAATAGGACACTGGTCGGTCTACCCGGCTACCGTCGCACGGCGGCTCGCCGCCAATTTCCCCGGTGACCTGTGGGGGGCCGACATCGCCCTGGCCAGCAATCTGCCGCCGGCCGCGGGCTTGAGCAGCTCGAGCGCCCTCGTGGTGGCGGTTTTCCTGGCGCTGGCCAAGGTCAACCGTCTCGAACAGAGAGACGAGTACCCCCGCGAGATCGACACCCCCGAGAAGCTCGCTGGCTATCTGGGCGCGGTGGAGAACGGTCTGAGCTTTGGTGGTCTAGAGGGTGAGGCGGGGGTCGGAACTCTGGGTGGCAGCGAGGACCACACCGCCATCCTTTGCTCTCGACCTGCCCAGCTCCGCCAGTACAGCTATCTTCCGGTGCGTCTGGAGCGCCGCATCCCGCTGCCGGAAGATCTCTGCTTTGCCGTCGCTGCCAGCGGGGTCACGGCCGAGAAGACAGGGGCAGCCCTCGACCGGTACAACCGGCTCTCCGGACTAACCATCGATATCGCCTCGATCTGGAGGCGGGCCAGGGGCACGCGAGCCCACCATCTGGCGGCCGCCCTCGTCGACTCTGCCGGCTCGCCCGACGCCATCCGCGCGGTTCTTACCAAAGCAGCAGAGACCACGCTCTCCGCCACCGAGCTTCTGCGTCGCTTCGAGCACTTCCTTGAGGAGAACGACGAGATCGTCGTCGGTGGCGGTGACTCGCTGGCAAATGGAGATCTGCGGACCTTTGGCGAGCTGGTCGATCGCTCACAGCGGTTGGCCGAGGAGCTGTTGGGCAACCAGATCCCGGAGACCATCTATCTGCAGCGCTCGGCGCGCGAGCTGGGCGCGGTCGCGGCCTCCGCCTTTGGCGGCGGCTTTGGTGGTGCGGTCTGGGCCCTGGTCGAAAGGGAAGCGATCGACCGTTTTGTCATCGCCTGGTCGGGGCGCTACAACGAGCGCTTTCCCGAGCACCAGGAGGAAGCGCGCTTCTTTACCACCACGGCGGCAACCGGCGCCCGCGAAATCGAACCGTTACCATAGGCTTTCGATGCGATTCAGCGCCATCGACTGGGCCGTGGTTGTGGCCTATTTCGGTCTCACCCTGGCCGTCGGCTTCTGGACGGCACGGCGGGCCGGTCGCAGCTCGGCCGAGTTCTTTCTCTCCGGTCGCTCGATGCCCTGGTGGCTGCTGGGGCTCTCGATGGTGGCCACCACCTTCTCCACCGACACACCCAACCTGGTGGCCGACATCACCCGTACCGGAGGGGTCGCCGGCAACTGGGTGTGGTGGGCCTTTCTGCTGACCGGGATGCTCACCGTCTTTGTCTACGCCCGGCTCTGG
>CALILB010000129.1 GCA_938016625.1 uncultured bacterium
GTCGCCGGAGGTCATCCAGCCCCCCGCCATCGTGCCGTGACCACCCCCCTTTCCCCGTCGGCCGAGAAGCCGGCGCATCAGCCGGCCGGCGTCGGCCCGGGAATTGGTCGTGCGCATGGAGAGATAAAGACGGTCACCAAAGTACCCGGTGCACAGAGACCAGGTCTTGCCCTTCATCCGGAGCAACAGATCGGCGATCTCGGGCACGATGTCCGGTTGGTCGACCTCGCCCAGGTGACTGACCACCAGGGTCCCCACCGCCTTCAGGCTTCCCAGCGCATCGTGCAGATTGCGATAGTAGGTCAAGGGCAGGGCTGGGGTTTGAATCCGCGCCAGCGCCCGGATGTCGGCCAGCGGGTGGAGGGCATCGTAGACGGCCTTGTCGGTGCCGATGAACTCGCGGGCGAAATCCTGGGTCTCGGAACGGATGGCGTAGACCAGGGCGGTGGCGTTCTTCTTGGTGATCTCGAGACCGCTGATGAGCAGGTACTCCGCCAGGATGGTGGCTGTGGCTCCATACTCGGTACGGATATCGGTAAATGGGACCTGATGAGTGGCGCGGCGGGGTGGATGGTGGTCGAAGACAATCTCGGCCTTCAAACGTTCCGGCAGCTGGTTGTTGCCGGTTCCCGGCTGAGTGTCGACGAGGGCAAAGTGCTTGTAGTGCTTCCAGTTGAGATGACGGACGTGGCTCAGCTGAATACCGAGCGCCTTGACCATCTCCTGGTTCTCGGCGCGTCCGATGATGCCCCCGTAGGCGATGGTCACTCGTCGCCGAAAGCTCTTGCGCAGCAGCTTGCTGAGGGCGGCGGCGGCGGCAATGGAGTCGGGGTCGGGGTTGTCGTGGGTAAGAACCAGCCAACGCCCACGGCTGGACTTTCGGCGCACCAGCGTGGCCAGCTCGTCAAACTTCTTGCGAGTCAGATCGGTGATCATCGAGATCGAGTCCGGTCCGAGATTCTACTCCACGAAGATCTTTCCCGGGTTGAGGATGCCCCGGGGATCGAACAGCCGCTTGATGGAAACCATGGTCTCCAGGGCCGTATCGCCGACGGCCAGCGGCAGGTAACGGCGTTGGGTCCAGCCGATTCCGTGCTCGCCGGTAACCGTACCTCCCAGTGCAACCACGGCGCGAAACAGCTCCTCCTCGGCAGCGTCCCGGGCCGTTTGCCAGGCCTCGGCGTCGAGGTCGCCCTGGAGCAGGTTGACATGCAGATTGCCGTCACCCGCATGGCCGTAGCAGATGGCCTCCAGCCCGTGATCGGCCGCCGTTCGACGTGCCTGGCGCACCAGGTCGGCGAGGGCGGAGCGTGGCACCACGGCGTCGGCCTCCTTGTAGAGCGACCGCTCCTTGACGGCTTCGCCGACCTTCTCCCTGATCTCCCACAGACGGCGCTGCTCCGTGATCTCCTGGGCCAGCAGGACCTCGTAACCACCCACGAGCTCCGCCGTTGCCGCCAGCGCCGCGGCTCGCTCGAGCAGCCCCTCGGGATCGTCACCGTGAAGCTCGATCAGGATCAGGGCCTCACTCTCGCTCAGCTGCGCCGGAACCGGGTGGGATGCGGCGACGGCTTGGATGGCACCCCTTTCGAGCAGCTCGCAAGCGGCCGGGGAGTGGCCGCGTCGAAAGATCTCACACACCGCCTCTGCCGCCGGTTCCAGATGGTCGAAGGGCAGAGCCAGGGTGAGGGTGGCGGCCGGTCTGGGAGTCAAACGCAGGGTAGCCGCCGTCACCACGGCCAGGGTTCCCTCGGAGCCGATGAGGAGCTGGGTGAGGTTGTAACCGGCCACATCCTTGCGGTTGCGGCTCCCGGTCTTCAGGATGGTGCCATCCGGCTTGACCGCCTCGAGACCCATGACCCAGCGGCGGGTCGAGCCGTACAGGCAGCAGCGGGGACCTGCCGAGTCCTCGGCGATGTTGCCGCCGAGTTGACAGGTCTCACGACTGGCGGGATCGGGTGGGTAGAGCAGACCGTGCTCGTCGACGCGGCGCTGGAGCTCGGCCGTGACCACACCGGCCTCGGCTTCGGCAGTTAGATTGTCGCTGTCGATCGACCGGATCCGATCGAGACGCTCGAGCGACAGCACCAAGCCCCGGTGTACGGGGAGCGCCCCACCCGACAGACCGGTGCCGGCGCCCCGTGGCGTCACCGGCACCCGGCTCTCATTGGCCCAGGCCAGCACTTGGGAGACCTGTCGCCGGTCCCTGGGTAGTACCACGGCTTCCGGCAGGAAACAGAGGTCCTCGGTCTCGTCGCGGCCATACCCATCCAAAGCGACGTCGTCGGTGAGAATTCCATCGCCGCCGACGATCTGCTCCAGACGACTCAGGAAGTCGGGAGTGGCAGGGGAGAAGCCGGGCGAGGAATCGGTCTTGCTCATGGTCGGTTGTCGACGACGGGATCTTCGATGAGCTTGGTCTAGACCAGTCGTTCGATCAGCAGCGCCGCCAGTCCGAGAAAACAGCCGAGTCCCGCCAGATTGACCGCTGCGGTTACAAAGATTGGGCTGCCCAGGGCCGGATCCAGATCGAGGCGGTGTAGGGTGAGGGGGACCACCGCCCCCAGAAATCCGGCCACCAGGGTATTGACGGTCTGCGCCACCAGCAGGATGGCGGAGAGCGGCAGGCTGCCCTCCCACAGCCAGGCCACCAGGCCGAGGACCACACCGGTGGCCAACCCGTTTGCCAGACCGATGAGAGTCTGTTGGGCTACCACCCGGCGGGAGCGCCTGAGATCCATGTCTCCCGTCGCCAGGCCAGCCACCATCACGGTCAGGGTCTGCGTTCCGGCGTACCCGCCCATGGCGATCAATACCGGTAGAAAAGCCGCCAGCACGACGTACTTGGCGAGCGCCGGAGCGAAGAGGCCAACCAGGGCGACAGCCGGCAACGCCGTGGCCAGATTGACGAGCAGCCAGGGCAGCCGCAACCGCAGGGAGCGAACGAGCGGCACTCCGAGCCCCTCCTGTGCCGGCAGGTTGCCCAGCCGATAGAGATCGGTGCTCGCCTCCTCCTCGATGACGTCGATGACGTCATCGACAGTGATCACACCCACCAGGCGTCCATCCTCGTCCAGAACCGGCACCAGCAGCAGGTCGTAACGGGAGAAGACACGAGCCACCTCCTCCTGTGGTGTATCGGTCTTTACCGAGATCACGTCGGTGCTCATGACCTCTCGCAGAGTGCGCCCGACGTCGGCGGTCAGCAGACGCCAGAGATTGGCCAGACCGATGAGATGACCTCGGTCGTCGGTGACATAAAGGTAGAACAGCCGCCGTCCCTCGGCGATCTCTCGAATCGCCTCCAGTGTGTGTGCCACCGTCTGGTCGGCGTGAAAAAAGACGACGTCGGGATTCATCAGACCACCGGCGGTGGTGCCCCCGTGGGCCATCAGATTCACGAGTCGAGCGGCCAGGGGTTTGTCCAACGCCGCCAGCAGCTCTTGGCGTCTCTCTTCCTCGAGTCCCTCCAGTAGATCGACGGCGTCATCGGCGGGCATGCGGCCCAGAATGACGGCGAGTCTCTGGTCGGTAATCTCGCCCAGGAGCTGTCGTTGGAGGTCCGGGTCGAGCTCACTGAGAGTGCTCGCCGCCAGCCGCTGCTCGAAAAGTACCTCCAGCACGTAGAGCTGCTCCTCTGGACGGAGCAGCGGAAAGAGCTGGGCGATGTCGGCCGGATGGACCTTGCCCAGCGCGTGTCTCAACTGCCTCCCGGCCCGCTGTCGCATGAGGCGCAGAAGTAGTCTCTGGCGCTGGCTGCTGGGCAGGTACTCGATCAGCCTGGTTTGAGGCGATGCCATGCGGGCAATGTTACGATAGGTGCCGGCTGGTAAGGGAGGTGCCGTGAGTCGAGCTCCGGCGGCCAGCGTCACGATCTCCCAACCATTTCCGAGACAGAGAATGATTCGCGAGCTTTTTCACATCGGTCCTGTATCCATCAGCCCTTTCGGGGTGATGATGGCGCTGGCGTTCCTGTCGGCCTATGGTTTCTTGAGATGGGGACTCAAACGGTTTGGTCTGGGCGATGAGGAGGATGCCGGTGCCATCATGCTGGCGGCGGGCTTTGGCGGTATCGCCGGAGCCAAGATCTATTACGCCATCCTCTACGGCGACTGGCGACTTCTGTTCCAGCGCACGGGTCTGGTCTGGTATGGAGGCTTTATCCTGGCGACGGTGGTGGTCTATTGGGTGGGGACCCGTCGTGGATTGCCGGTGCGCCCGACTGCAGACGTCATCGCGCCGTCGCTGGCGCTCGGCTACGCCGTCGGTCGGATAGGTTGTTTTCTGGTCGGTGACGACTACGGGATGCCGACCGATCTGCCCTGGGGGGTCCGATTCCCCCACGGCCTTCCCGGTCCGACGACCGCGGGCTTTATGCGCTCGGAGTATCAGGCCCAGGTGCCGGACGTCTTCCCCGATCATCAGCTGATCGCCGTCCATCCCACCCAGCTCTACGAGACCCTGGCTTGTCTGGGGATCTGTCTGCTTGGGGTGTGGTTGCTGCGTCGAGGCATACGTCCGGGAATGACGGCGCTCATCGTTTTCGGCCTTCTGGCCGTGGAGAGATTCCTGGTCGAGTTTGTCCGTGCCAAGGACGATCACTTGTTTGGTGCCCTCACCCTGGCGCAGATTCTGAGCCTGGCGGTGCTGGTGTTCCTGGTTGCCGTGTGGATGAAGTGGTCGGCCGACGACCGGAACTTCGAAAAAGACCATGCCTGATACGAGTGAGACATTGGATCTGTTGATTGTGGGGGCGGGCCCCACCGGGATCGCCATCGGTGCCGAGGCCCACCAGGCCGGTCTCAGCGTGCTGTTGGTGGATCGTGGTCCCCTGGTGGGCAATCTGCTGGGTTTCCCGACCTATATGAGCTTCTTCACCACCCGCGACCTGCTCGAGATCGCCGACGTGCCGTTTGCGATTCCCGAGGACAAACCGACCCGCCGGCAAGCCCTGGTCTACTACCAGTCGGTGGTGAGCAAATACGGTCTGCCGCTGGCCCTG
>CALILB010000130.1 GCA_938016625.1 uncultured bacterium
GAGTGAGATCGCCCCCAGGGATTCGGGCTCGTCCATCTCGCCGTCACCGAGAAAGGCCCAGACCTTGCGGTCGTCCACACCGATGAGTCCCCGGTTCTGCAGATACTTCATGAACCGGGCCTGGTAGATGGCCATGATCGACGTCAGCCCCATCGATACCGTCGGGAACTGCCAGAAATCGGGCATCAACCAGGGGTGGGGGTAGGAGGAGATTCCCTTCTCGTCCACCTCTTGGCGGAAGAGCGAGAGTTGCTCCTCGGTCAGCCGGCCCTCGACAAAAGCCCGGGCATAGATCCCCGGTGAGCTGTGGCCCTGGATCATCACCAGGTCGCCGCCACGCTCGTCGGTCGGGGCGTGGAAGAAGTGGTTGAAACCCACCTCGAGCAGGTTGGCCGCCGACTGGTAGGTGGCGATGTGGCCACCCAGGTTCTTGCCCTCGCGGTTGGCCTTGACCACCATGGCCAGGGCATTCCAGCGGATAATCGATTTGATCCGGCGCTCGAGAGCCGGATCGCCGGGGCGCTGCTCCTCCTGATGCGCCGGAATGGTGTTGATGTAGGCGGTGGTGGCGTTGTAGGGCAGATAGGCCCCCGAGCGCCGCGCCTTGTCGACCAGCGACTCGATCAGAAAGTGTGCCCGCTCGGGGCCGTCACGCTCGACCACCTCCTCGAGCGCATCCTTCCACTCCTGGGTCTCCTGTGGATCGATGTCGCGTTCGTGTCGGCTCTCTTCGGCGTCCGTTGTCATACGGCTCAGACCTCGTTTCCCTTCGGATGCGGTTCACCTGCATCCAGCATTCGCAGTACTCCCTCCTGTCAACCGCGAAACGTCCGCGTATTGTATGCCACGGGATGCTGGGGCGTTTCGAGGGCTTGAGGGAACAAGATAGCTCGGTTCGAAGCGGCCGGCCGCCGTGCCGGCCGATCCGACGATTCACCGCCGGCTCTGTCAGGACAGCGGTATCGCGGACACCGGAATCTCACGCATCCGGATATGCGCAGCACCCTGCTCGCCCACATCGACCCAGGCGAGATAGAGGAGATCGCCGTTGCGGACAAGACGTGGGAATCCCGCGCCGCGGGTGGCGGCAGTCTGCGCCACGGTCACGGGTGGCCCCATGTTGCCGTCGGCGGCGACCCGGCGTACGCGGACCTCACCCATCTCGGCACCGACTGCCAGCCAGGTCACCAGTGCCTCCCGGCCATCCAGGACGACATCCACCCGGCCCAGCGGGCCCTCGCCATCGATCAGCACCGGCGGGCCAAAGCCGACCCCGGCATCGTGAGAGAAGGCCAGCTGGACCCTGGGCTCGGCGCCGGCGGCCGTAAACCAGGCCACCGCCACCAACTCTCCCAGAGCGGCGATCTCGGGACCGTTGACCGGACAGCCGTTGATTTGCCAGCCGTCCTGGTGGACCGGCTGCGATCGGCTCCACCCATCGTCGGTCCAGCGGAAGATCGCGATATCCCGGACCTCGGCCTCGGACCGGTCGCGAGACACCACCACCGGGCCGGTGGAGGTCATTGCCGCGGCGGTCGAGCAGCATTCACAGACCCGCTCGTCGACGACCTCGTCGGTTCCGACCTGCACTCCGATCGAGGCTGTCCTGAGCGACATCGGTCCCCCTTCGACCATCCCCCGGCCATCGAGCCAGAAGGCCCGCACACCGTCGCCTTCGGCCACATAGCTGACAAAACCATGCTCGGTTGGAGTGTCATCGTCGTTGAGCCGGCCGAGCGGGGTCCAGGTCGCCCCCCCATCGCTCGAGCGCGCGAGATAGATGGAGTAGGCATACGTCTCCTCACCGGTCTTCGCCAGCCAGTGGGCGGTGAGACTCCCGTCGGCCGCCGCCACAACACCGGGAAGGTCGGCCCAATTGGCGAAGAAATCGTCGCCTTCTGCGATTACCACCGGCTCGGTCCAGGTGTCGACAAGGCGCGAGAAGAGGAGACGGTGGGCGTCGTCCGCATCGGCCTCGCCGACTCTCTCCAGCCAGGTGTGGACGACCTGATCGCCGGCAATGGCCAGGTTTGGTGCCAGCGAGTGATCGCTCGCCGGTGGATCGAGCTCGCGCCACTCGGCAGTGTGGGGCACGCTCGTGGTCTCGGCGACCGGTGGGCCCGGGGCCGGCCCGGAACAGGCCAGGCCGAAGACCACACAGAGCATTGCCGCGACAGGTAGCGTGCGGCAGATGGCCCATCGGCCGGCGGGCACCGCGCGCCGAAGGCGGGTGGTCGGGCCGGCCGCTTCGCTCTTAGAGCACATCAATGGCAGGTGGGGGGACCCTTATCATCCTGAAGGCTCCACCACTCCACAGGCGATGCGGCCGCCGGCGGCACCAGTGGGTTGAGACTCCAGGTCGTCCTCGCCTTCGTGCAGGATGATCGCCCGGCCCACGACCGTGTTGGGACCGTCGGCGACGGTGATCATGTCCGAAGTCAGCTCGACATGGCCGGTGCCGTCTTCTCCCACCTCGATGTTGCCGAAGTCACCGGCGTGGCGCACTCGGTCGGCGGGACCACCATGGGGAGCATCGGTGGGATTGAAGTGACCGCCGGTGGAGGTGAAGTCCTCGGCGCTGCAGTCACCCAATTCGTGCAGATGGAAACCGTGTTTGCCGGGGGCCACTCCTTCCACATGGGCGGCGATGGTCACGGTGTCACCGACCTGGGTAAAGCTCACGGTGCCGTTGAGAGTGAGCTCACCGCGCGGCTGGAGCACTGCGATCGCCATCATCGGCGGCGCGGCGGCCGGCTGCTCCACCACCGGGGCGGGAGCGGGCGCCTCTTCTTTCTTGGCACAGCCGACTACCAACAACGGCACACCAACGAGGCACAGAATCAGAGCTTTCTTCCAGTCGAACATGAGTTGTCCTCCTTCGGATCGAAAACCAACTGGTAAACGAAATGGCCTTCTCCCTAATCCTAGCAGGCTCCGTGCTGGCGGGCCGCCGATGCGGCAGGCTAAACTACGCGCCGACCGGACCGCACTTCTTCTTCTATCCACAAGCCAACCCATCCGCGGAGACATCGATGCCACGTCGACTAAGCGCTCTCATCACCGGCCTCCTTCTCGCCCAACTCGCCGTCGCCGCCGATCTTCCTTCGCCCGAGAGCTTTCTCGGCCACCCGGTGGGCGCCGATCGCCGGCTCGCCCCCTACCCAAAGGTGCTCGAGTACCTGCGTCTGGTAGCGGACGCCTCCGACCGGGTCTCGATCGAGGAGATCGGTCGCTCGACCCTCGACAACGAAATGGTGGTCGTTGTTCTGACCTCCGAGAGCAATCAGTTGAACCTCGAGCGCTACCGTGAGATCGCCCGGCAGTTGGCGAACCCTGATGAGCTGAGCGTCGAAGAGGCCGGTCTGCTGGTCGACGAGGGCAAGGCCATAGCTCTGGTGACCTGCACCATCCACTCCACCGAGGTGGGCTCGACCCAGATGTCGATGGAGTTTGTCCACGACTTCGCCACCACCGAAGATCCCGACAAGCTCGCCTGGATGGAGGAGGTCATCCTGCTGCTCATGCCCTCGCTCAACCCCGACGGCCAGGTCATGGTTGTCGACTGGTACAACGAGTATCTGGACACCGAGTACGAGGGCGGCCGCATGCCCTGGCTCTACCACCACTATGTGGGCCACGACAACAACCGCGACTTCTACATGCTCACCCAGAAGGAGACACAGGTCGCCAACCAGGTGCTCTACCACCGCTGGTTCCCCCAGGTCTTTCTCGACGAGCACCAGATGGGCTCGACCGGCGCCCGGATGTTCGTGCCGCCCCAGACCGATCCGCTGGCGCTCGAAATTCCTTCG
>CALILB010000131.1 GCA_938016625.1 uncultured bacterium
CCGTCTTCTCGTAGTGACGCCCGTTGACCCGCCAGCGCTGCTCCAGCTGGAGATCGCGCTGGAAACGGAGGAGTAGCTCTTCCGAGGGCATCAGGCCGCCGGTAAAGAAGTAGCGCGCCATCCAGTCGGCCTGGCCATCGACTTCGAATGGGTAGGCCAGATGGTGGTGACAGAAGATGTGGACAAACAGCTTGCCGTCGGGACGCAACCAGGAGTGGATCCGGGCGAGCAGCTTCTCGTAGTTTCGCATGTGCTCGAACATCTCGACGGAGACCACGCGGTCGAACCTGCGCTCGGTGGAGAAATCGTTCATATCAGCAGTCACGACGTCGAGGTTGGTGAGGCCACGCTGGCGGCAGACGCTCTCGATCGAGAGCCGTTGATCTCTGGAGTTCGAGACTGCCTGGATGCGGCAGCGCGGATAGCGCTCGGCGATCCAAAGACTCAGCGAGCCCCAGCCACACCCGAGCTCCAGGATCTCCATTCCGTCCTCGATGCCGGCGCGCTCGGTGGTGAGCTCCAGCATGGCCTGCTCGGCGTCGTCGAGAGTGGAGATGCCGTCGGGCCAATAACAACCACTGTATTTGAGATGCCGCCCCAGTATCCGCTGGAAGAAAGCTGCCGGAAGCTCGTAGTGCTGGTCGTTGGCGGCATCGACTTCGAGGGCGATGGGACTGCGACGCAGCTCGCTGACCAGGCGCTCGAGGCGAAGCCGATCGGCGTCCGGATTCGGTCCTGACTCTTGTCGAAGACGCTGACGGAGCAGGCCTCGGATCCCGGTGCGGACGAGGGGATCGGGCAACAGACCCTTTTCAGCGAGACGGATGGCAAGGCTCATCCTCTAGACCTCCGATCCGATCGGTTCGCGGCGGTTGAGTGGCTTGGCAAGGAGGAGCTGGCAACTGCCGATCGTGCGCTCGAGAAAACCACCTTCGCAATAGCAGAAATAGAACTCCCAGAGCCGCTGAAAGCTCTCCGGCAGACCGAGCTCGGTGACAAGCGGGCGGTTGGCCATGAAGCGCTCTCGCCACAGCCTCAGAGTCCGCGCGTAGTGGGGTGTGAGGTCCTCCAGGTCGGTGAGCCGCAGGTCGGTCACTCTCGCCAGGCGCTCGGTGATCGCCGCCACGGAAGGGATCAAACCGCCGGGGAAGATGTGACGCTGGATGAAGTCGACCGATCGGCGGTAGTCCTCGAACTTCTGATCGGCGATGACGATCGCCTGGATGAGCCCCATGCCCTGCGGTTTGAGTAGATCGCTGCACACCCGGAAATAGTCGTCCAGGTGGCGATATCCGACGGCTTCGATCATCTCGATAGAGACGAGCTTGTCGAATTGACGACCCAGCGCTCTGGGGAGATCACGATAGTCCTTCTCCAGCACCGTGATCCGATCGGTCAGGCCCGCCTCTCGAACCCGTTCTTGCATGAGGTCGTGCTGCGCCCCAGAGATGGTAGTGGTGACCACCCGCGCGGCGTAGTGACGGGCCGCATGGAGCGCAAAGCCACCCCAGCCGCCCCCGATCTCGATCACCTCGTCGTCGGGTCCGAGCTCCAGTTTGCGGCAGACCAGGTCCAGCTTGTGAAGCGAGGCCTCCTCCAGGCTGCTCTCCTCGTCCGGGAAAACGGCGCAGGAGTACATCAGGGTGGGATCGAGAAACAAGCGGAAGAAGTCGTTGCTCAGGTCGTAGTGGGCGGCAATGTTGCGGCGGCTCCCGCGGCGGCTGTTGGCTCGCAGGAGATGAAACAAGCGATGAAGCGGCCGCAGGGCTCGTGCCAGGCCGTGGTCGATGCCGGCAGCGGCCTGTGGATTGCGGACCATGATCCGAATCACGGCGGTAAGGTCATCGGTGCTCCACCAACCGTCGGCATAGGTCTCCCCGGCGCCGATGCTGCCGCTGGTGGCGAGTCGACGCCAGAAGCGCGGGTCTTTCACTTCCAGCTGCGCACGCGCCGGAAAATCTGGGGTCGTCCTACCGAATCGATAGACCTGCCGACCCTCCCGGATCTCGAGCTCACCCGCCACCAGGCCCGACAGGCGGTCAAGGACTGCCTTCCTGGCCAGCCGGTTCAGGAAGGACGAGCGACTCGAGGGCGACTGGCTGGTGGTGATGGATCGGGTGTTGCCTTCTTTCCCTGATGGGGTTTGGGGTGGGGAAAGAAGGGCACTTTCTTGAGCCATAGCTTGAGGGCCTCCCAGTAGATCCAGAGAACGATGCGGCCGGTCATCAGGGGATAGCGCAAAAGCACACCCGCCAAGGACCTGCCGGTGATCTTCTGTCGCTGAAGGTTCATCGTCGCGTCGAAGAACTTGTTGCCTGAGCGACGGTTTTCGATTTGAACCATCAGCGTTTCGTCGGGTGTGGTCAGGGACCAGAGGTAGTCCACCTCCATGTCCATGAAGGGCGACACATGAAACTCCTTGGTGGTCGAAAAGGATCGAGTCTGCTTGTCACCAAGTGGTAGCGGTTCGTGCAGTACGTAGCAATGCTGTTCCCCCCAGGGGGTGTTGTGGACTTCGGCCACAACGGCCATCGGGTCGCCATCCGCGTCGTCGAAGCAGAAGTAAAAGCTCACCGGATTGAAGACGTGGCCGAAGTAGCGGAGATGAGTGAGCAGACGAACTGGCCCGCGAGGCCGCCGGCCGGTGTGGGTCTCCACCATGTCGCGCACCGCCTGCTCCAAAGGCAGCTTAGGATCACCCAGGTGGTCCTGACGGCGAAAGCGGGCCAGGGCCGGTCGTTTGGTGGACCAGAGCCAGCGACCGGCGAAGACCTCGTCGAGCTCCTCCAGGTCCAGATACATGAGAAAGAGGGGATAGCGGAAGCTATGCGCGACCGGTGACAAGCGACGATGGACTACGGTCCCCCGGTAAATGGCGCTCTTCAGATCTGCCATCTCAAAGCTCCTTGCCAAAGAAGCGGCCGACCTCGAGACCGCTCCAGACGCCATCCTCGTGAAACCCATTGCGCCAATAGGCGCCGCAGTAGTGGGTCCGACGCTGACCGCTGATCTCGGCGTGCCGCCGCTGAGCATTCACCGCCGCGGGCGTGAACAGCGGGTGTGAGAAGTGGAAGCGACGGAGGATCCGGTCAGGATCGATGCGGTCGGTCAGGTTGAGGGAGACGCAGAAAGTTTCCGGGCTGTCGAGGCTCTGGAGGCGATTCATGTTGTAGGTGACGACGACCCGATTGCCGGTCTCACGCAATATCTGGTAGTTCCAGCTCGCCCAGGCGCGGCCATTCCTGGGCAGTACCGAGGTGTCGGTGTGAAGCACCGCCTCGTTTGGCTGGTAGGGGATGGCACCCAGAATCTCTCGTTCCTCGGGGCACGGGTCCTCGAGCAGATCGAGGGCCTGGTCGCTGTGGGTGGCGACGATCACCTGGTCGTAGGTCTCCGTCGGACCTGCTGCGGTCTTCAGCTCCACATGGTGCGGGTGTCGCCGGATTCCACGAACCGGCGTCTTGAGCCGAATGCGGTCGCGGAAGGGGCGCGACAGCGCCTCGACATAGCGCTCGGAGCCACCTTCGATCACCCGCCAAGGAAACTGGTTGTTGACGGTCAGCAGGCCGTGGTTGTCGAGAAAGGAGAGAAAGAAGGAAGCAGGGAAGTCGAGCATGCTGTCCGGGCTCGCGGACCAGATGGCGGCACCCATGGGGACGAGATATTTCTCGACGAAGGACTTCGAGTAGCCGCCCGCGGCCAAGAACTGGCGCAGGGTCGGTGCCACCGAGTCTTGGCGCAAGAGCTCGCGCGCCTCACGATTGAAGCGCACGATGTCCAGGAGCATCGCCAGGAAGCTCCAGCGCACCAGGTTTCGTCGCTGGGCAAAAAGGGTGTTTAGCGAGGTGCCGCTGTATTCGAGCCCCGTCTCCTCACATTTGACGCTGAAGCTCATGGTGGTCGGCTGAGATTGAACGCCCAGCCGGTCGAGAAGCTTGATGAAGCTCGGGTAGGTGATCTGGTTGAAGACCACGAAACCGGCGTCGACTGCAAAACGTTTGCCGTCGACATCGATCTCCGTGGTGAGGGTGTGCCCACCGATGTGCGTCTGAGCCTCGAACAAGGTGAGATCGTGTTCCTCGTGGAGGAGGTGAGCCACTACGAGACCCGAGATACCGGTTCCGATGATGGCGATTCGCATGATTGCCTCTGCTCACCTTTCGCGGCCGACCATCAACGGGTTGCCTGGAAAGCCTCCAGCGCCCGCACCCGGGCGCTCGCGTGGTTGACCACGGGATGTGGGTAGTCGGGTTTCGCAGGCAGGGCGTCGGCCAGCTGCTTGGGATCGTGGAGTGCTGACGGGGCGATGCCGGCGAGCTCCGGGACCCACCGCCTGATGAACTCGCCGTCGGGATCGTAGCGACGCCCCTGGGTCCAGGGATTGAAGATGCGGAAGTAGGGGGCGGCATCGGTACCGGTAGACGCCGCCCACTGCCAGCCGCCGTTGTTGTTGGCCAGGTCGCCGTCGACAAGCTGCTGCATGAAGAAGCGCTCCCCCCAGCGCCAGTCGATGAGCAGATCTTTGGTGAGAAACATGGCGGTAACCATCCGCAGCCGGTTGTGCATCCAGCCGGTCTCTCGGAGCTGACGCATCCCGGCATCGACGAAGGGTACGCCTGTGCGTCCCTCGCTCCAGGCCTGAAAGCCCTCCTCGTCTCGGCGCCAGGCAATCCGCTCGGTTTCGACCTTGAAGGCGCGGTTCATCGACACCCGTGGATACCCGACGAGCACATGTCGGTAGAACTCCCGCCAGACGAGCTGTCGAATCCACCCCGCGAGACCCTTCTCGCCGCCGGTCACTTGTCCTTTGTTGGCCTCGGCCGCGTCCCACAGACAGGTGCGAGCCGAGATCACGCCGAGCGCCAGGTACGGGGAGAGCGAGCTGGTGGCTTCTTGCGAGGGCACATCCCGTGATTCAGGATATTGCTGAGCCCGCTCTTCGAGAAAGCGCTCGAGTCGTCGCCGGGCGGCCTCTTCACCGGCCTTCCAGCCATCGAATCTACCCTTGGCTGGCGCAAACCCTTCGATCTCGGTCGGCACCGGCGATGGTTGACAGGGGAGCTCCCGGCGGCTTCCGGGTGACGGCTCTAGCTCGGGTATCCCCGACTCCTCCAGGCTTCGCACCCAGGAGCGATAGAAAGGAGTAAAGACCGTATAGAAGGTGCCTTGTGTGGTGCGAAGAGCGGAGGGCTCAATGATCGCCTGGTCGTCGAAGGCGAGCACTTCGAGGCCGGCGCCGCCGACATGTCGAGACACCCCCTCGTCTCGTCGTCGCTCGTTGACTTCGTACTCCCGATTGAAGAAGAGCGCCTCGCAGTCGTGCTCTCGAGCGACTTCGAGGAGGACGCTGGGTACCTCTGCAAAGAAGTCGGCTTGGAGTACCAGCAACGGCACGCCGATCAGCTCCAGGCGACGCGAGAGGTCTTCGAGATTGCGCAGGAGGAAATCGACCTTGGGGGCTCCCCAGTCGTGCTCGAGCCACTGCTCGGAACAGCAGACAAACACCGCCACGGTGCCGTGGTCCCCAGAGGTGACCGCTGCGGTCAAGGCAGGATTGTCGGTCAGACGCAGATCAGACCGAAACCACATGAGTGAGCGCATCGAATTCACCTCAACTCGGCAGCCGCCCTGCGATCAGGGCCCGGGCAAGCGTGGACGGGGAGCTCCTCACGCGGGGGAACCCGGAATCGGCTCTGCATCCAGAGCCCGGTGGCTGGCTTCAGCCGCCGCCTTGATGCCGGCGAGCATGCCGCGAAAGACGAAGCCATGAAAGGGAAGCAACGCATACCAATAGACAAGCCCAAACAGCCCCCGAGGCTTGAAGCGGGCGATCTGGATGAGGCGGGTCGGAGCATCTGGGTCGGCCGCAGGCTGGACCTCGAATTCGAGCAGCGCTTCACCCGGCAGCTTCATTTCCGCCCGCAGGCGGAGCCAAGAGTCTTTCTCGATTCCGGTGACGCGCCAGAAGTCGAGGGCGTCGCCATAGCCGATCTGCTCCGGATCGCGCCGACCACGGCGCAGACCCGGGCCACCGACCAACCTGTCCACGACTCCTCGTATCTGCCAGAGGGCGTCGGCGGCGTACCAGCCGTGGCCGCCACCGATCCGGCAGACGGACTTGAAAACCTCGCTCGGTGTGGCGGCCACCGCGGTCTCCTCGCGATCGATGAACGTTGTGCCACCCGCCCAGTCGGGGTCGCCGGGTATCGGCCCGGCATCCGTCCAAGAGGTCTCGACCGTTCCTTCATCGAGCTTGCCAAGTGCGGCGTCGATCGCCTCGCGCACGGTCAGCTGCTGCTGCGGCATGAGTCGAGCCGCCAGGTCGTTGCGACAGACGACCCGATTGCGGAGACCCTCGGCCAGGGGGCGGGCGATACGGTGACTGATGGGGGTGACCAGATGGATCCACAAAGAGCTCAATCGCGGCGTGAGAACCGGCACTGGGATCACCAGGCGGGAGCTCAAGCCGAGAGCTGCCGCCATCTCCTTCATGATCTCTCGGTACGACAAAACATCCGCGCCCCCGATGTCCAGAACACGGCCAGTGGTGTCGGGGCTGCCGAGGCAAGCGACGAGATAGTGGAGGACATTGCGCACCGCTATAGGCTGGCATTCGGTGCTGACCCAGCGAGGAGTCACCATCACCGGCAGGCGCTCGACCAGATAGCGGAGGATCTCGAAGGAGGCCGAGCCCGAGCCGATGATCATGGCCGCCCTGAGGACGGTGACCGGCACCGTCGTCGAAGCGAGAGCGGCCTCCACTTCGCGCCGGGAGCTCAGATGCTCGCTGAGGCCGGCACCGGTTTCCCCCAAACCGCCGAGGTAGATGATGCGCTCACAGTGCGCCGACTCGGCAGCGGCTGCAAAGCGGGCCGCCAACTCGCGATCGCGCTCGGCGTAGGCGGATCCGGCCGCGAGCATGGAGTGGATAAGGTAGTAGGCCGCGGTGCAGTCCTGCAGATAATCCTCGAGGCGGTCGTCGGCGACGTCACCTTCTACGATCTCGACTGCCGGGTGTGAGCCCCAGGGTCGGGTGGCGAGCTTTTGTGCGCTGCGTGTCAGGCAGCGGACCCGATAGCCAGCTTCGAGCAACCGGGGAACCAAGCGACCGCCGATATAGCCGGTGGCACCGGTGACGAAGACGAGGTTTGCGGCTCCCGCAGACGTTGTCTCTTGCTGCACCTGGTCAACCATCTTTCACCTCGCCTGCTGATGGGCGCCCGAGAAGGTGGCAGAGAGCCCCCTCCAAAGTGGGGTAGCGGAACGGGAAGCCAGCCGTCGAGAGGCGGCTGGGGAGCACTCGAGAGCTGGCGAGGAGCATTTCGTCGGCCATCTCACCGAAAAGGACGCGAGCAGCCAGAGCCGGCATCGGCGTCATCGTGGGCCGGTTTAGCACCTGACCCAGGGTTCGGGTGAGCTCTCGATTGGACACCGGGTGTGGCGCGGTGATGTTGACCGCGCCCGCGAGCGATGGATTGTAGAGCACTTCGAGGATGGCCGAGATGGCGTCATCGATCGACACCCAGCTCACATACTGTCTGCCAGAACCGAGAACTCCCCCGACTCCCATCTTAAATGGTGGCAGCATCTTCGCCAAGGCGCCGCCGGCGGGAGAGAGGATGACGCCGAAGCGCAGCAGAGCTACGCGAGCGCCAAAATCGGCCGCGCCGCGAGCCGTCTGCTCCCAGTCGCTGCACACATCGGCAAGAAAGCCGCTGCCGGCCGCGGACTCTTCATCCAGCTCGGCCGCGCCGCGATGGCCGTAGAAGCCGACGGCCGAGGCGCTGAGAATGGTCTTCGGTGGCGCGGTCAGTCGGGCCAGGGAGGCCACCAGATGCTCGGTTCCCTGGATTCGGCTTTCGGCGATGGCTCTCTT
>CALILB010000132.1 GCA_938016625.1 uncultured bacterium
GACGAGGCGTTCGGCTCGTTCGACGACTTCAAGACAAAGTTCAAGCAGGCCGGCATGACGCAGTTCGGTAGCGGCTGGGCCTGGCTCGTGGTCAATGGCAAAGGAGATCTCGAGGTCACCAAAACCCCGAATCAGGACAGCCCCCTGACCGCAGGACTGGTGCCGATCCTCGGTGTCGACGTCTGGGAACATGCCTACTACCTGAACTACCAGAACCGTCGGGCGGACTACATCGATGCCTGGTGGAACGTCGTCGACTGGGCGCAGGTCGAGGTCTACTACGGACTCATCAAGATCGCCGGTGGCATAGCTGACCTGAGTGATTGGGCCGCGGCCAAAATCGCCAAGTTGGAGGAGGCCCTCAGCTCGATCACCGACTGAGGATCGCCTCCAAAGCCGGGTCAAAGGGGGCAGCGAGGTCGCCGCCTCGTTGCTGTATCTGGCCACCTGCCCGAGCCCAGCCCAAGGGTGGTGGTCCAATGGAAGCTGAACAGAAACAAGAAAGGGCGGGCCCGAAGGCCCGCCCGTCCGATTTCGTCAATCGACGTCAGCGCTCGCCGGGTGAGCTCATCTTCTCCATCACTTTGTCGATCGAGAAGCTTCCCGGCTTCATGCGGGGAGGGTACTCCTCGAAGCTCGCCAGGAACTTCCCAACGAAGGCCTGCGCCGGAACCATAAGGTAGGCCTTGTCGATCAGCCAGTCGTAGTAGGTGTTCGAGGTGAAATAGGCGCGTTCATAGGGATCGCGGCGCAGGTTGAAGAGGATCGGTGCGCGGAGTGGGATCCACGGATCCATCCAGACCGCGAGGGTTCCCATTGTTTTCTGCTGCAGGAAGATGAGCTTCCAGTCCCCGTAGCGCAGGGCGGTCAGGTCCCCCGTGTCCGAGAAGTAGAAGATCTCCTCGCGCGGGCTCGGGATGGTCTGCGGGTTCTCGAGATGGGACGTGACGTCGTAACCATCGAGGTGGACCTTGTAGTCGCGGCCGAGCGCACTCGATCTGTAGCCGTCGAGCAGATCCCGCTTGATGTTCTTCTTGCCGGCGGCAGCTAGAAAGGTGGGCAGCATGTCCATGTGGTGCACGATGCCGTTCGAGACGGAGCCGGGCTTGATGACGCCGGGCCATCGCATCAGGGCCGGCACGCGCCAGCCACCTTCCCAGTTGGAGTTCTTCTCACCCTGGAACGGCGTGGCGGCGGCGTCGGGCCACGTGTTGTAGTGCGGTCCGTTGTCCGTCGAGTAGTGGACGATCGTGTTGTCGGCGATACCGAGCTCGTCTAACAAATCGAGGAACAGGCCGATGTGCAGGTCGTGCTCGATCATTCCGGCCTGATACTCGTCCACATGATGGCCGGCGATCTCGTCCGCCTTCTTCCGCATCGGGTCGCCAACGTGCGTCCGGAAATGCATCCGGGTGCCGTTCCACCAGACGAAGAAAGGCTTGCCCGCCTCGTGCTGGCGACGGATGAAGTCGATCGCGGCCGCGCTTGTCTCGTCGTCGACGGTCTCCATCCGCTTTTTGGTGAGCGGACCCGTGTCTTCGATTCGCCCGTCCGCGAAGCTATGAATCACGCCGCGCGGACCGAAGGCTTCTCTGAACGTCCGACCGTCGGCCAGGACCAGGTCGTTCGGGTAGTCCTCGTCCTCCGGCTCTTCTTCCGCGTTCAGGTGGTAGAGGTTGCCGAGAAACTCGTCGAAGCCGTGGTTGGTCGGCAGGTGCTCATCGCGGTCGCCGAAGTGGTTCTTGCCGAACTGGCCGGTGGCGTAGCCCTGGTCCTTCAGCAGCCCGGCGATCGTCGGGTCGAGAACATTGATCCCCTCCTTGGCGCCCGGCATACCGACCTTGGAGAGCCCGGATCGGAACACGCTCTGGCCGAGCATGAACGAGGAGCGACCTGCTGTACAGGACTGCTCACCATAATAGTCGGTGAAGAGTATGCCCTCCTCAGCGATACGGTCGATGTTCGGGGTCTGGTAGCCCATCAGGCCCCGCGTGTAGGCGCTGATATTGGACTGGCCGATATCGTCTCCCCAGATCACCAGGATGTTGGGTTTGTCCTGGGCCTGCGCGGCGACGGATATCGCCGACAGGACCAAGAGGGTGAGCACTCGTTTCATGTTGAATTTCTCCTTTTCTATCGAGTCCGTCGCGCGACACGAACCCGTCGCAATCGGATGGCTCAATTGTTCGTGTAGCCAGTATATGTGCTGACCACCCGATCACTCAATTGGACCTTGGTCGCATACCCCACCTATCATTGCGCTGGACACGGGCTTTTAGATGCGAAGTGAAGATTCCCCAGGAGCGGGTGGATGGGGGAGGGAGTTCGGCCTCCTCGTCGAGGCGGTCCGGGAGGCATCTCACGACCACGCGAAAGATCTCGCGGCGGCTATTGCCTTCTGGGCCTTTTTCTCCATCTTCCCCCTGCTGATAGCTGTCTTTTCGCTGGCCGGCTACTTCCTCCTGTCATCTGAGGTGCAGGCCCGCATCTACGAAGTGGTGACCGACATGTTCCCCGGCAGCGCCAGCCTGGTGAAGGACAACCTCGACGCCGTGGTCCAATATCGCGGCACCATGAGCTGGGTAGGTATCGGTGGCCTGCTCTGGACGGCCACCAAGGGTTTCGGAGCCATCACCCGGGCCGTAAACCGGGCCCTAGGGGCCAAGCGAACTCACCATTTCCTGCTGTCGAAGGTGCGCTATTTCTTCATGGCCGTCGCCGTTTCGATACTGGCGATCACGTCGATCGGCATTACGGTGGCATTGGAGATCGTCCTCGAACCTTCGTTTCTCACTCGTTTTGGAATCGAAGCGGTCGAGATATCACGCCTCAAGAGCTTGATTTTGAGCTTCCTCCTGATCTTTCTGACCTTCGCCTTGATCTACAAGCTCGCCCCCTACGTGAAGGTCCGCTGGCGACAGGTTCTGCCCGGGGCGCTTGTTGCTGCGGTGCTGTTCGAACTCGTCAAGACCGCGTTCGTGGTCTATCTGGATCGCATCGCTGATTTCGAGGCGGTCTACGGCTCGCTGTCGTCGATCATCGTGCTGCTCCTGTGGCTCTATCTTTCAGCACTCATCCTGGTCTACGGCGCCGAGTACAGCATCGTGCGCTCGCAGGCGAGCTCAGTGGCAACTGAGACAGCCCCCGGAGGTGCTAAGTCAGCGCACTGAGTAACGTGTGTTGAATGGGGGAAATAGCGATAACCCCGGGGGGCCTGTGCGGCCTGGAAGTCGTCGAGCTTCTTCTTGGCCCGGTCTCCAGCGGCATCGAGCTTTGCTCTTAGTTGTGAGGGAACATAATTCTCGTCAGCTGCTTCAATGACTCGAGGGAAGCTCGTTTCCGACCAAGATAAGATGGGCAGGCAAGATGGAAGACATCTTCTTCTACGTCGTGGCCGGCGCCGCCCTCCTCTTCTCGCTGGTGGTACGGCGGAAGCTCGATTCGACCTATCGTCGCTGGGGCGAGATCCGTAACAGCGCCAACATCACCGGCGCGCAGACATCAAAGGCGATCCTCGACGCCAATCGGATGGGTCGTGTGCGGATCAGACCGATTCGGGGCAAGCTGAGCGACCACTACAACCCGCGCAACAAGACCATCCGACTCTCAGAACCGGTTTATGGGGTGCCGAGCGTCGCCGCCATGGCGATAGCAGCACACGAATCGGGTCACGCGATCCAAGACGATGTCGACTACGCTCCGCTCGAGGTACGGACCTTTCTGGCACCAGTGGCGGCTGCCGGTGCCAGATTTGGCCTGCCAGCGGCCATCTTCGGCTCGTTTCTGGGCATCCCTTCGCTCGTACAGCTCGGCATAATCGCCTATGCCGGCGCTCTGCTGCTCCAGTTCCTGACACTGCCCGTCGAGCTCAACGCCAGCAAGCGGGCGCAGCGGCAGCTCGAAAAGCTCCAACTGATGGGTGAGCAGGAGAGAAAGGGTGTCCACGACGTGCTGCGCGCTGCCGCGATGACCTACGTCGCCGGGGCCGCCTCGTCGGCGGGCTACGTCCTTTACCTGGCCATCCTCGGCAGCCGTTGGATCTTTCGCAGGCCTCCGCTACAAAACCCTATTCTGAAGCCACCACCGGTGGTTTAGCAGGATCTGGGAACGGACGCGATGATCGAGAGCCTGTCCGAATGACCTTCGCGAATAGGCCGCCGGTCGCCAACCATAAGGAGACAAAACATGGGCACATTCGGTAGGACCGCTCTGAAGCGGACGAGGACGACGTTCGGAATGGCGTTGATGATGCTGGCACTAGCCGTGGGCTGCGCCCAGCCGGATGGGGAGCCGGAGCCGGTCGAATCGGCCGCAGTGGATCCCCTCCCCTCCTGGAACGAGGGACAAGCCAAGCAGTCGATCCTCGACTTCGTCACGCGAGTCACCGGTCCAGCGAGCCCCGACTTTGTGCCGGAGGCGGACCGGATCGCCACCTTCGACAACGACGGCACTTTGTGGGCCGAGCAACCGCTCTACTTCCAGTTTTTCTTTACCTTGGATCGCGTCCGCTCGCTGGCCGAGGAACATCCCGAGTGGCGCACCGAGCAGCCGTTCAAAGCAATCCTCGAGGAGGATCGGGAAGCCCTGGCAGGAATGGGACATGCGGAGCTTGGCCAGCTCCTGGCGGCGACCCACGCCGGCATGACCGCCGAGGAGTTCAGCTCGATCGGCCGGCAATGGCTGGACTCCGCCCGGCACCCCCGTTTCGACCGGCCCTTCGACACCTGCATCTACCAGCCGATGCTCGAGGTGCTCGACTACCTGCGCGCCAACGGATTCACCACCTTCATCGTCTCCGCCGGCGGCATCGAGTTCATGCGCACTTTTGCCGAGGAAGCCTACGGTATCCCCCGGAATCAAGTGGTAGGCAGCAGTGCCGAGACTGAGTTCCGTCTAGAGGGCGATAAATCCTTCCTGATGCGCCTGCCTGAGGCCGCCTTTGTCGACGACAAGGCAGCCAAGCCGGTGGCGATCAACCGCCATATCGGCCGGCGGCCGATCGCCGCCTTCGGCAATTCGGACGGCGACCTGCAGATGCTTCAGTACGCCACCGGCGCTGATGGGCCCGGTCTCGCGGTCCTCGTCCATCACGACGATGCCGAGCGCGAGTACGCCTACGACCGGGGCTCGAAGATCGGTGGTCTGGACAAGGCGCTGGACGAGGCCGAGGCTCGTGGCTGGACAGTGGTCAGCATGCGAGACGACTGGAGGACGATCTTTCCATCTGCGGACTGAACCTCAATGGACCAACCATTCGATCGGTCACGAAACGAAATGGGTGCAAGATCAGCTGGAGCGATCGCCTAGTAGGCGACCTTCAGATGGCGCGGCAGAACCGAGAAACGGAGCCGCTTCCTCAGGATCGGCTCGCCATCGAGGTTGCAGTGGAGCTTCTCTTTCGACTCGATGGTAAAGGCCGGCAGTTGGCGGTAGATGATTTCGGTGTTGTCGGGGTTCAAAGGATCTTTGACCTCTGCCGCCAGTTTGGTGAGATCGGGCTTCGGACGGTAGGTGAGTACCGCGAGGTCGAGGAGCCCGTCATCGACGGCGGCAGCCGGCCCGACTTCGAAGCCACCACCTGCATAGCGGTTGTTGCTCACCGCCATCAGGAGCATTTGGCCGGCCACCGGTTCCTCACCCGGTACGATCAACTGACCCTCGTAGGGGGTTAGGTTGGCTGCTTTTGCAAGGCCCATGATGGTGTAGGCGAGCCCGCCAAGGGCTTTCTTCATCCCGATCGGCGTGGTTGCCGTGATATAGGCGCCGAACCCCGCGCTGGCGACATTGATGAAGTATCGCTTGTTCACCTTGGCGACATCCATCCGCCGGCCTTTACGGGTGCAGGCGATCCGTAGGCACTCGGCGAGGTCGTCCGTTGGCAGTCCACAGCCACGGGCGAAGTCATTCGCCGTTCCGAGCGGCAGGATGCCCAGCGTGGCCTTGGGCTTGCGTTTGCCCTTGCCGACGAGCGCGCTGGCCACGGCGTTGATTGTGCCATCGCCGCCGCCCGCGATGATGCGCTGGGCGCCATGGTCGAGCGCCTCCTGAACCACGGGACCCTTGTCCTTTTTGTTCCACGGGATTCGTACCCGGAGGTCGATCCCTTCGCTCCGCACGGCCTTGACCGCGGCCTTGACCGGCAGCTCGTTGGCCGACTTGCGGTGCAGTATTAGACAGGTCTTCTCCGTCATCGGTCCTCCTCCAACTCTTTCCCTCTCGGCCATCGGACGTCGATTTGGCCGACGTCTTGTGCACTTCCTGTCGGCTACCTCGCGAAGATCACAATGCTATCCTAGGGGTTAACTCGAAAGTAACCGTCGCCGTCGACAAGACCGTCTCCGATCGCCCAAGCGAAACGACTGGAAGACGCTCTTCCCATCCGCGGAATGAACCTATCGACGCTGGCCCAGGTCTCCGGTCCGGCGTATCGCCCTCAGCAACCGAAGGCCGAGGTACACGGCTCCACCCATCCCGAGAACGGCGGGCACCGGGATTCCCTTCCACATCGGTGGCACCTGAAGGCTCCAAAGCTGAACGCTACCCAGGAAGAGGGCTGCGGCTAGGACCCCGGTGACCAGGCGATTGACGATCGTATCCAGTCGGCGGTGTTCGATGGCGACATCGAAGTCGCCTTGGCGAACCTGTGTCAGCATGTCGGAGAGGTCTCGCGGCAAAGCATCGAGAAGTCGCTCCCAGTCCTGAAGTTGCCGTCGAGTTCTGCGCAGGAGCTTTTTTGGGGCGAGCCGCGAGCCGATCGACTCTTTGTAATATGGCTCGAGAGCCTCGGCGAGATTGAAGTCCACATCCATCAGCCGGGCTGTTCCCTCCACTTGAGCCAGGACCTTGAAGAGCAGACTCAGACCGGTGGGCATGATGATGTGGTGATGCCGGATGATGTCGTTGGCGCTGGTGGCGACTGAGGCGACATCAAGATCATTGAGGCTTTGGCCCAGGTACTCGGACATGAACTCACCCACGTCGGCGCGCAGAGCGTTGCGATCCAGATTCCTGGGGAGCTGACAGATCCGCAGAATGTAGTCGGTGGTCTCGTCCGCATCACCACCGAAGATTGCAGCAAGCACAATTCCGACGTATTCGTCGCGGGTGCGCTCGTCGATGCGGCCCACCGTGCCGAAGTCCAGCAGACCGAGACGATCCTCGGGCAAGACCAGAATGTTCCCGGGATGGGGATCGGCATGGTAGACGCCGTCTTTCAGAATCATCCGGACATAGGCGTCGGCGAAGTCGTGCGCCATCTTCTTGCGGTCGACCCCCTCGCTCTCCATCTGCTCGACTCGAGCCACACTGTAGCCTTCGATTCGCTCCATGGTGAGAACGCGCCTTGAAGAGAGCTCTGGAAAGGGCTTCGGAATGTGCACCGCGTGGAGATCGCTCAGATTGCGGGCCACTTGCTGGAGGTTGTTGATCTCCTTTTTGAAGTCCACCTCCTTTAGCAGACTCTTCCTGAACTCAGCAACAAGCGATCTGGGCTGGAACTGGCGCAGGTCGGGACTGAGCTGCTCGGCCTTCTCGGCCAGGACCAGGAGGATGTCCAAATCCTTGTGGGCGCGACTCTCGGCGGTCGGATGTTGAACCTTGACGACGACCGGAGTTCCGTCGTGGAGCCGTGCAGCGTGGACCTGGGCAATGGAAGCGGAGCCCAGGGGCTCATTTGCAAACTCGGCGTAAAGCTCGTCCGCCGACTTGCCCAGCTCGCGGATGATGGTCTCGTGGACACTCTCAGCCGAGTCCGCTGGCACTTCAGCTTGTAGTTTGGTGAGTTCCTCAGCGATCTCTTCACCGACGAGGTCTGATCGGGTGCTGAGCACCTGTCCGAGCTTGATAAAGGTCGTGCCGAGCTCGGTGAAGGCCTCTCGAATACGCACCTGGCTTGGCAGATCTCGGATGGGCCGACCGTCCTGGGTGGTGAAGCGCCTTTCTATGAACTCCGGCAGGTCCTTTCCCAGCCAGTCAACCAGGCCGTATTTGGCCAGGATACGGACGATCTCTTCGAATCGTTTGGGATCGACAGATCCTTCTGAGAATCTCACGGAACCTCCCTTTGCCTTATGGATGAAGTCCCCAATTGTAGAGAATTCTCAAAGGAATCATCACTACTCGGGTTGTTCAGCTCCATTGGACCAAGGTCCAATCGACGGCGATGGCTGGGTGAGCTCAGGATAGAGGAACTCGCGATGAGGCCGAGGGCACCGGCCGCCGCTCCTTCGAGAAGGGTGTCTCGCCCGCCGCACCGGCAGTCGACTTCGAGCTCCCCGCGTCGGTAAGCGACTGGCACCTGTTCAACGACAGCTACTTCGAGGTGGCCATCCGCGCCTGGCAAAAAGAGCTGGGTGGCTGACCTATTTGGTCACCTCCCGCCGACTGCTGTACCATTCGGCAGTTCAAGTAGCGCGCAATCCTCGCCGTCAACAAGCGAGTCTCCGACCCTGTTCGGACGGCAGCCGCTCATGCGTGCTGGGGTTCAAAAGGAGAGTAAGCAGAATGAGAACAAGTCACTTTCGCGTCGCCCTGGTCGTGCTGGCGGTGCTCGCTCTCGGCCCGGTCCGGCCGGTGCTCGGAGCCGAGGACAAGCCCATCGCCCCGCTACTCGAGGGTATGGGCACTCACCATCACCCGATCACCACCGAGGACCCCATCGTCCAGCGCTACTTCGACCAGGGGCTGGTTCTGGCCTATGGATTCAACCACGCCGAGGCCGCGCGCTCGTTTCGCGAGGCCATCCGGCGCGATCCCGATTGCGCTTCTTGCTACTGGGGGCTGTCCTATGTTCTGGGGCCAAACATCAACTCGATGATGAATGCCGAGGATCTGCCCGAGGCCTGGAAGGCGCTGGAGAACGCCGTCGCGCTGGTCGACAGCGCCAGCGAGCCGGAGCAGGCCTACATCCGAGCTCTCCAGACCCGATACACCAAGGATCTGCCCGATGACCGGTCGCACCTCGACGTGGCTTACGCCGACGCCATGAGCGAGGTCGCCCGTCGCTACCCGAAGGACACCGACGCCGGGACCCTGTTTGCCGAGGCCCTCATGGACACCACCCCCTGGGACTACTGGCGAGAGAACGGCAAGCCCAAGCCGGAGACGGTGGAGATCATGGAGGCACTGCAAACCGTTTTGGACCAGGACCCCAATCACCCGGGAGCCAACCACCTCTACATCCACATCGTCGAGGCCCAACGGCCCGAAATGGGAGTCGAGGCGGCCGACCGGTTGGGAGAGCTCGTCCCCGGCGCCGGGCATCTGGTGCACATGCCGTCGCACATCTACATCAGGATGGGCCGCTATCACGATGCTTCGGTCGCCAACCAGAAGGCCATCGCGGCCGACGACGATTACGTCACCGCCTGTCGCAAGCAGGGGCTCTACCCGGTGATGTACATGCCCCACAATCATCACTTTCTCTGGGCGGCGGCGTCCATCGAAGGGCGCAGCGAGCTGGCCATCTCGGCGGCACGCGATATCGCGCGCAAACAGGATCTCGACGTGGCTCGCCAGCCGGGGCTCACCAGCCTCCAGCACTACTGGATCACT
>CALILB010000133.1 GCA_938016625.1 uncultured bacterium
AGCTCCGGAAGTTGTGTGCGCAGATAGGTGCCCACATTGCCGGCCCCCATCCCCACGACCAGAAGACTCTCCAGCTCCGGCTGGATAAGCAGGGCGCCGGCGGCGAAGCGCGGATAGGCGCGAGCGACCGGGAGACCGTCGCTCAGACGTACCGACGAGTGCTGGACCCGATCGCTCTTGAGGTAGCGCACGCCGTCGTGCTCCTCGACGATCAGGGTCTGATAGGGGGTCATCCGCTTGAACAGCAGCGAGTCGTCGTCGATAACAGCTGGACGAGCCGTCGCCAGCGCCGCGGCAAAGAGAGCCAGGGCGAGCGCTGCCCGGAGCTTCTGCTGCCCAAATCGTTCCGCCAGGGCGGCGCACCCGGTCAGCGCGGTGATGGCGAGGAGAAGTCCGAGAATCAGCTCTATCCGCAGCATCGGTATGAGGACAAAAGTACAGATCAGGGTCCCGGCCAGACTGCCGATGGTGGAAATGGCGTAGAGACGGCCGGCGGTCTTGCCCAGTCCGGCCACATCCCGGGTCGCCAGCTTGATGGCGAACGGGGAGACCGTAGCGAGCAGCACCGTCGCCGGGCCGAAAAGTAGGGCGGCGGCCAGCAATGTCCCCCAGGGCGAGCTGCCGGTCTTCTCCGCAACCAACGCGATCAGCGGCTGACCGGCGAAGCCGATCCAGGCCATACAGAGTCCGGCGACCAGCAGAAGAGTGCCGAGAACGACCAGGGAAGGGTGGCGATCCGCCAACTTGCCGCCCCACCAATAGCCCAATGACATGGCGGCCAGGAAGACGCTGATGACCGAGCCCCAGACGTAGACGCTGCTGCCGAAGTGGGGGGAGAGGAGGCGCGCCGAGAGGATTTCGAAGGCCATCAGCACCGCGCCGGCGGTGGCCACGATCATGTAGAAGCGAGCTGTCGCCAGGTTGGTCATGGGCAGGTGAGGCGACGCTAGCAGAAGATCGGAGGCGACACTGTTAGTTCTGTCAACACGCGTTTGCCTTCCCGGTCCGGTTCCAGTAAGGTCCGGCCAGTTCAACCAAAACGAGTGCCGACCAGCCCCCGGGGACGGAGGCCGGGCGGAGCCCTTGAAAAGGAGAGGAAAGATGAAGAGAGCCCTTATCTACACCACAACCGCTGCCTGCGTGCTGATGGTAGCGACATCGATGGCCATGGCCGGCGAGGTCGTCGGCGAGAATATCGCCATGCCCAAGCCGGACGTCTCGACCCAGCTGCCCAACGGCACGACCTACGTGAGCACCGGCAATAGCCAGGTCTGCAGGACCACCGACTCGAGCCATCCGCTGAACAACGCGGCGGGGGACTGTGGCGGGGGCTGCATCGTCGACGCCGAAGGTAACGCGACTTGTATGGGTTCCTGCACCTGGGTCGACAAGGACGGCGACCTGGCGCTTTTTACCTGGGACGGCCAGACCTCCGGCAACTGGAAGCTCGTCGGCGGCAGCGGCAAGTACGCGTATGCCACCGGCAAAGGCACCTGGGAGGGCACCGGCGCCTACCCCGGCGGCATCGTCAAGAACTCTTGGCAGGGCGAGATCAACATCAAGTAACCATATAGGGCAGGGCGGCCCGTTGGCCGAGCGGGTCGCCCTGCGCCCTTCATCCGGCTTTTGCAGAGATATCGATATCTTCTGTGAAGTTTCGGATAGCGCCCGAGCTCGAGGCTGGCATACCCTGCGCTTTCTGGTCCGAAAAGGCTCGGAATGACCGACTCACCGCCACCCCCCACACCCGCCGATCCCCATGACGCCGAGCACTACCCGCCTCTGCTGGGCCGCATCGCCCTCCACAACAACCTGATCAGCAAGGACCAGTTGGCCTGGGCTCTGCGTGAGCAGAGCCGTGAGGGGGGCGTCCGCAAGCTGGGCGACATCTTGGTCAGCTCCGGCTTGATCACATCGAATCAGCTGCAGCAGCTCGTCCAGGTCCAGCAGCAGCTCCTGGCCGAGCACGAGTCGGCCTCGGAGCAGCCGGAGCCCTTCGAGTCCGTGCCCGAAAGCGAGCCCGCTCCCGCCCGGGAATCACCCGTGTTTACCGGGGCTGCCATCGACGACTTTCTGCGCATGGCGGTCGAGCAGCGGGCCAGCGACCTTCACTTCCATAGCGGCAGCCCCTTGCGTCTGCGTATTGACGGAGAATTTCTGACGGTCCCCGGGGGCGACCTTCCCCCCGACGAGATTCGCCATCTTGTCGAGTCGGTTCTAGAACCGGAGCAGCACGAGCGCCTGCACGAGAGCGGTCAGGTGGACTTCTGCTACCAGATCGAGGGTCTTGCCCGCTTCCGTGTGAATGCCTATCGCCAGCAAAACGGGATCGATTCCGTCTTTCGCATCATCGGTCTCGAGCCTCCGTCCCTTTCGGATCTCGAGCTGCCACATGAGATCGCTCGCTTTGCCAACCATCATCAGGGAATGGTCCTCATTACCGGTCCCGGTGGTTGCGGCAAGACGTCCACCCTGGCGGCGATGATCCGTCTGATCAACGAAGAACAGCGTCACCACATCATCACCATCGAGGATCCGATCGAGTACCACCACCCGTCGCAAAGGTGCATCGTCAATCAGCGACAGGTGGAGCGCCACACCGGAAGTTTTGCCGCCGCCCTGCGGGCCTCGCTGCGTGAGGATCCCGACGTCATCGTCATCGGTGAGTTGCGCGATCTCGAGACCATCTCCCTGGCCTTGACCGCGGCCGAGACCGGTCACCTCGTGCTGGCGACCCTCCACACGACCAATGCCATTGCCACGATCAACCGTCTGGTCGGGGCCTTCCCGCCCTCCCAGCAGTCACAGGTGCGAACCATGGTCTCCGAGTCGTTGCGCGGCGTTGTCTCACAGCGTCTGGTCAAGCGGCTGGACGGCCAGGGAAGGGTTCCGGCGCTCGAGATCCTGGTCGTGACCTCGGCCGTCGGCAATCTCATCCGGCAGCGCAAGACCTTTCAGGTTCATTCGCTGATCCAGACCGGCGCGGCGGAGGGCATGTGTCTCTTCGACGACTCGCTCAGGCAGCTGGTCGCCCGCAAGGTCGTCTCCAGTGAGGAGGCCCTGCGCTACTGCGAAAACCCCAATTCGTTTGCGCAATCCATCCCCTGAGGAGTACAGGTTCGGTGGCCAAGATCGACGAGCTTTTCCACTACTGCAACGACCACGACGGCTCCGACCTTCATCTGTCGGCAGGTCTCGAGCCGCGAATCCGCCTGCACGGTGAGCTCGAGCCGGTAGCGGGCTGGTCGATCTTGACGCCACAGGCGCTGTTGGCCCTGATGACCGAGATCGCCAGCGAAGCCCAGTGGAAGAAGTACCAGGAGACCAACGATCTCGATTTCGCCTACGGCCTGAAAGGGGTCGCCCGCTTTCGCTGCAACTACCTGGCGCAGGAGAACGGTCCGGCGGCGGTCTTTCGCGTCATCCCGCGGGACATTCGCTCGCTCGAGGACAACGGGCTGCCCGAGGCGCTGGGCAAGTTCACCCATCTCGAAAAGGGCCTGGTACTGGTAACCGGCCCCACCGGGTCGGGCAAGTCGACCACCCTGGCCTCGATCCTCGATCGCATCAACAGCACCTACAGTCGGCATGTCGTTACCATCGAGGACCCGGTAGAGTTCGTCCACCCGAATCGGCAATGCGTCTTCTCCCAGCGCGAAGTGGGGAGCGACACCGAGAGCTTCAGTGCCGCGCTGCGTGCCGCCATCCGTCAGGATGCCGATGTCATTCTCGTCGGCGAGATGCGGGATCTGGAGACCATCTCGCTCGCCATGACCGCCGCCGAGATGGGGGCTCTGGTCTTCGGCACCCTGCACACCAACAGCGCCGCCTCCACCATCGAGCGGCTGATCGACGCCTTTCCCGCCAACCAGCAGGCGCAAGCGAGAGAGAGCTTGGCCGAGTCCCTGGCGGGAGTTGTCTCGCAGCTTCTGGTGCGTACCGCGGATGGGGACGGACGAGTTGCCGCCACCGAGATCCTCTTTCGCACCTCGGGCCTTCCCAACATCATCCGGGAAGGGACCACCAGCATGATCCGCTCGGTCATCCAGTCGGGACGCGGCGATGGCATGCGGATGATGGACGACTCGATTGCGGAGCTGCTCCAGCAGGGGAGAATCACTCCGCGAGACGCCTATCTGAAGGCGGCGGAGAAAAGCCGCTTCGAGCCACCTGCGGCCGACCAGCTCACAACCTCATAAAAGCGCGTTGCGGCTCGTTGGAAGACCGAGCCGCTCGAGGCAGTGCTCGAGTTCCGGCATGCCACCAACGAGGTGGGCGCTCATCCCCGTATCGACTGCGGCTACCACGTTCACCGCGGTGTCGTCGAAGAAGGCGATCTGTCCGGGCGGAACAGCCAGGTCTCGAATCGCATGTTCGAATATCTCCGGCTCTGGCTTCAGTAGGCCCAGCTCGTGCGAAAAGTAGGAGTGATCGAATAGAGAGTCGAGATTCTCTCGATGGGCGGGAGCGTGCACCTCGTTCGAGTTGCTCAGATAGGCCAGACGATGGGTCTTTCGCAAGCGCTCGAGAAGTCGAGCCGCTCCGGGGTAGAGCCCTCCGCGCCAACGGTCGAGCTCGCGGAGGAAGGCCCCTGGTGAAAGATCCAGGGCCCACTCCTCGAGGAATCGATTGGCAAAGGACTCCGATGAGATTTCTCCGCGCTCGAAGAGGCGAACGGCCTCGGAGTCGATCCACTGTTGTCGCACCCGCGAACGGTCCGGGGCATCGGGAAGAAGGTAGCCAAGCTCTTCGAAGCCCGCGAAGTCGACCAGCACACCGCCGAGGTCGAACAGGAGGACTTGGAATGATCGACCGGCTTTCATGAATCGCTCACTTGCACCAACGGCTACGACCGTCCGTCTTGGCCCGGGTGAGTATAGTGGGGAGAGGTTTCCAGGGTAGACTGAGCCGCCCGATGCCCAAGCGCACCGACCTCCAATCGATCCTTATCCTCGGCTCCGGCCCGATCGTCATCGGTCAGGCGTGCGAGTTCGACTACTCGGGGACCCAGGCCTGCCGGGTGCTGCGGCAAGAGGGGTACCGGGTGATCCTGGTCAACTCCAACCCGGCCACGATCATGACCGACCCGGAGTTCTCGGATGCCACCTATATCGAGCCCTTGGTACCGGAGATCGTCGAGAAGATCATCGCCAAGGAGCGACCCGATGCCATCTTGCCGACGGTAGGCGGCCAGACCGGGATCAATCTGACCCTGGCGCTCCACGACCAGGGGGTGCTCGAGAGCGCCGGGGTCGAGTTGTTGGGCGCCGGTATCGACGCCCTGCTCTTGGGCGAGGACCGGCAGCTCTTCAAACAGGCGATGGAGGAGGTCGGTCTCAAGGTCCCTCGCAGCGGCTACGCCGGCTCCGAGACCGCGGCCCGCGACATCGCCGCCGAGCTGGGCTATCCGCTCATCATCCGTCCCAGCTTTACCCTTGGTGGTGAAGGGGGCGGCACCGTCTACAACCAGGACGAGCTGGACGACATGGTGGCCGTGGCGCTCGACGCCAGCCCGGCCCGCCGGGTGCTGCTCGAGCAGTCGGTTCTGGGGTGGAAGGAGTACGAGCTCGAGGTCATCCGCGACCGGCTCGACAACTCGATCATCATCTGTTCGGTCGAGAACGTGGATGCGATGGGTGTCCACACCGGCGACTCGATTACCGTCGCCCCGCAGCAGACGCTCTCCGATCGTGAGTACCAGGCCATGCGCGACGACGCCTTCACGGTGATCCGCCGAGTGGGCGTCGCCACCGGCGGCTCCAACATCCAGTTCGCGGTCGACCCGGCCACCGGCGAGCGG
>CALILB010000134.1 GCA_938016625.1 uncultured bacterium
TAACCCGCGGTTACGTGTCCCGAGACCACCACCAGATCACCTCTCCTCCGGAATCGCTGCACCTCGGGAATGTTCATGTAATAGGTGGAAAGACCGAGATCCCGCGTCAGAGCGACAAACAACTGGGTAAACGACAGGCAGTTCGCCTTGCCGGAGTCAAACGTCTCCTCGGCCGTTCCCGTGTAACCCTCCGCGTAGACGAGACTCAGCTTCTCGGGATCGCCCATAGCCTCCAAGAGCTGCCGCAGCTGGCCAAGCGGGGTAGACCCGGGATCGACTTGGGAGGCGGCCCAGGCCCGCATCTCTTCGGTCAGTTGATCCGGGAGCTGGACTTGTGAAGGGTCGAGACCACGGTCGCGGATGGCCGCCTCCCGCTCCTGCCGCCAATCCTGCGCCCACCCGGCGGCACTCCCGATCCAGACGAGTCCCAGCAGCGCCAATATCAACGCACTCGAGCTCTTTGGCATCGCTTCGGCTCCGAAGGGCTTCATCCGGCTGCTCCGCCCGGCCTCCCGGCTCAGGATATCTCAAGGCTCCGGTGCTATGATCGCCCCGCCCACGGCGGTCGACGCACTGCCCAACTGCCCTGCCACGAGAAGAAGATTCCATCCATGAAACAGATGTTCCTCAGCCTGCTGGTACTCCTGGCGGTATGCATCGCACCGCGATTGGTGGCGGCCGAGGAGCTCTGGATTGCCGACATCAATCAAGCAGTGGCGCTGGCCGACCGCAGGGATCGATTCTTGCTGGTGGATCTCTACGCCGAATGGTGTCATTGGTGCAAGCTGCTCGAACGAGAAGTCTTCTCCACCCATCGCTTCAAGCAGTTCGCCAATCAATTCGTTCTACTCCGAGTCGACACCGAAGACGGCGGCCAGGGAACCCGTTTTATGGAGCGGATCGGCTCCCCGGGTCTGCCCACGACCCTGATCCTCGACCACGGCATGGTCAGGGTAGCCACAGTCGAGGGCTATCTGCCTACCGAGAAGATGATCGAGGCGTTGGAGAGCCAGCTTGCCGCCTACCACGCTCTTGAAAAGGCGCTGGCCGAGTTCGGGGAGGGTGACGATCCGGCGATCCTCTACACACTGGGCAAAGAGCTCCAGGCGCGACAGGATGGCGAGCGGGCTACCGAGCTCTATCGACGTCTTCTCGAAGGCCCGGGAGTGACCCCGGAGCAGGAGCTTTCCGCTCGCTTCCGGCTCGTCAACTCGTTGCGTCTCAGTCAGCGGTACGACGAGGCGCAGGCGGAGCTCGAGCTGGCCCAGACCCTCGCCAAACAACTGCAGAACGAAAGGCTGCTGGAGCATCTCGACCTGCTGGCCGCCGATCTCGCCCGTGAGCGGGGTGACTGCCAGCTCGCCATGAGCTACCTCCAGACCTTTCTCGAGCGGTATCCCGGGAGCAGCCTGCGCCCACAGGCCCGGCGGACTCTCTATGCGCTGAGGACCAATGAAGGGGCCTGCTCGTAACACCATTGAAGACTATTTGTGAGCTATCCGATATGAGACCCAACAACAGCAGAGATATCAGCCTTGGCAAACGCTGGCTTCTAGCGGCGCTTCTGTTATCGGCGGTTGTCGCTCCTGCGCTTGGCCAGATGCGGCGGGCGGAAAAGGGTTCGCTCGAGGTGATCGCCGACCGGACCGCCTACGAGGCCGGAGCCGAGGCCCGGCTGGCCGCGGTGATGGCCATCGAATCGGGTTGGCACACCAACAGCCACGAGCCGACCTACGACTATTTGATCGGCACCGACGTCCGAGTCGGGCTCCCCGAGGGCTGGCCGGCGGCCGAGATCGACTACCCCGAAGGCGAGATGAAGAAGTTCGGCTTTGCCGAGGATCTGCTGTCGGTCTATGAAGAGGAGGTGGTGATAATCGGCCGCCTCACCGTGCCCGCCGATGCCACCGATGGCGACTGGCCGGTGGAGGTCAGCCTCACCTATCAGGCCTGTGACGACCGTTCCTGCCTGCCCCCTGTCACCACCAAGAGAACCATTCAGCTGACGGTTGGAGCCGGTGGGCAGGCCACGCTGCCGGAGCTCTTTGCCGGAGCCGACGGTGGGCCTACAACCGGTCGGAGACCCGCCAACCTGGCTCTCGTTCTGCTGCTCGGGGTCCTCGGCGGGTTGATCCTCAACGCCATGCCCTGTGTGTTACCGGTGCTGTCACTCAAGATCTTTGGTCTGGTCAAGAGCGCCAGTCTCGGCCGCTCCCAGGTGGTCGTGGGGTCGCTGGCCACGGCGGCCGGCATCCTGCTCTCCTTCTGGGCACTGGCGCTGGCGGCCATCGTCGCTCGCTCGGCCGGCTCCGCGGTCGGCTGGGGTGTCCAGTTCCAAAACCCATTGTTCGTTACCTTTCTGGCAGTCGTGATCATCCTCTTCTGTCTCAACCTGTGGGGTCTGTTCGAGATCCGGCTGCCGACCAGGGTGGCACAACTCGCCGACTCCGGACCAAAGCAGGGAATCCCGGGGCATCTGGTCTCGGGTCTGTTTGCAACGCTGATGGCCACACCCTGCTCGGCACCCTTTCTGGGTACGGCGGTGGGCTTTGCCCTCAGCCAGGAGGCCCCGACCATTCTGGCCGTCTTCACCGCTATCGCTGTGGGGATGGCGCTTCCCTATCTGCTGCTCGCGGCCTTTCCGGGGTTTGCCAAGGTACTCCCCAAGCCGGGGCCGTGGATGGAGAACCTGCGCGCCTTCATGGGCTTTCTGCTGGCCGGTGCCGCGGTCTGGCTTTTCTATGTGCTCGCGGCCCAGGTCACCCCCGAACGGCTCGCCTTTATAGAGTTGGCGATTCTGGGGCTGGCGCTCTTTGTCTGGATGAGTCACCAGGCTACGGGTAGGCGCGGGCTGCGAACGGTCGCGGTGCTGGGAATCGTCCTCAGTATCGGCGCCGCATTTGGCCTGGCGGCGGGAGCCCGGGGTGAGGCCGGGGGGGCGAGCGTCGAGGCCGCCAACCATCTGATCCCCTGGTTGGAATTCGATCGCCAAGAGGCCGAGATGCTGGCCGCCGAGGGTGAGCTGGTGTTTGTCGACGTCACCGCCGATTGGTGCTTTACCTGCAAGGTCAACGAACGTCTGGTGCTCGAGACACCCGAGGTGGCCGCCACCTTCAAACAGCTCGGTGTCGTCCCCATGAAAGCCGACTGGACCAACCGCGACGACGAAATCGCCAGCTTTATGGCCGACTTCGACCGCTATGGCATCCCCTTCTATCTGCTCTACCGTCCCGATAGGGAGCCGCATCTGTTTGGCGAACTGCTGACCAAGGAGGGTCTGATCGACACGGTGGAGAAGGCGGCCAAGGCACCGCCCCCCGCACGGTTGTGAGGGCCTAGGGGCGTAGGGGCTTAGGGGTCCCCCGCCCGGCCAACAAGCCGGGTGGGAGGCGGAGCCCCTAAGCCCTTAAGCCCGGGAGGGGGAAGGGCGGGCTAAGCCCTTACGCCCTTCTTCTCTTCCCCCTCGCCTCCAACAGCACGGCCTTATTCGCGTTACTCTTACCCCTCCATGGATCTCCTCCTGATTCTTCTGGGTGTGGCACTGCTCTACGCCGGGGGCGAGGCTCTCGTGCGTGGGGCGTCAGCTCTGGGCCGGATACTTGGGCTGACGCCAATGGTGATCGGTCTGACCGTGGTCTCCTTTGGCACCTCCAGCCCGGAGCTGGCGGCCTCGCTCACTGCTGTTTTGCAGGACTCACCCGCCGTCTCTTTTGGCAATATCGTGGGCTCCAACATCGCCAATCTGGGTCTGGTGCTGGGAGCCACGGCCGCCATCTGGCCGCTGGCGGTGGCCGCCAAATTCCTCCAGCGGGAAATGCCGTTCCTGGTGTTGATCAGCCTGTCGATGTTCTGGTTGGTTCGGGACGGCGCGGTCGACCAACCCGAGGGACTGGTGCTGGTTGTCGTGCTCGCCGTCTATCTCCTGCTTCTCACCCGCAAGACGGTCGAGACCGAGGAGGTCACCGCCGAGTTCGCTCGCGAATACGGTACCGCCAAGCTCGGCGTCGCCTGGAGTCTTTTTGTGGTGGTCGTGGGCATCGGTCTGCTGATACTCGGGGCCAATAGCTTGATCCACGGTGCTGTTGGTGTGGCCCGATCACTGGGGGTGAGCGAACGGGTCATCGGGCTGACCGTCGTCGCCTTTGGCACCAGTCTGCCGGAGCTCGCCGCTTGCATCGTCGCCGCCGTCAAACGGGAGGGTGACATCGTCCTGGGCAACCTTATCGGCTCCAATATCTTCAACATCCTCTTTATCCTTGGGGTGACGGCCACGGTTCGCCCGCTGGAAGTGGAAACCGAGTTGGTGAGGCTCGACCTGGCGGTTATGTTGGTCCTGACGCTGGTGGTGTGGGGATTCCTGGCCACCGGCCGGCGGTTGGTG
>CALILB010000135.1 GCA_938016625.1 uncultured bacterium
CCGGCGAGTCGATCCTCTATCTTGGCGACACCGCCCGTCTTCCCTATGGCACCAAGTCGCCGGCCACCGTTGGCCGCTACACCGACCGCAATGTGCAGTTTCTGGTCGACCGGGGGGTCAAGGCGGTGGTCGTGGCCTGCAACACCGCCTCGGCAGTGGCCTTGGACAGGATCGAGACCCCCGTGCCTCTGTGGGGAGTGATCGAGCCCGGCGCCCGCCAGGCCGTCGCGGCAACAGCCGGTCGGGTGGGGGTGATCGCCACCGAGTCGACCGTGCGCTCGAGCGCCTACGACCGCGCCTTGAAGCGTCTGCGGCCCGAGCTCCAGGTCACCAGCCGTGCCTGCCCGCTTTTTGTTCCCCTGGTGGAGGAGGGCTGGCACGACGATCCGGTCACTGTCGAGATCGCCCGACGCTATCTCGAGCCGCTGTTGGCCGAGAAGATCGACACCCTGGTTCTGGGCTGCACCCACTACCCGCTGCTGGTACCGCTGCTCCAAAGGCTTACCGGTGGAGAGGTCGCGCTGATCGACTCGGCGGAAGCGGTGGCCGCCGAGGTGGCCGACGAGCTTGGCCGTCTCGACCTGCTTGCCAACGAGGACCGACCCGAACACCACTTCTGCGTCACCGATGCCGGTGAGCGGTTTGCGCGGATTGCGCGGATGGTGTTGGGGGACGGGGAGGTGTCGTTGGAATTGGTGGACGTAGCGTAGTTAGAATACCCCCATGTCCGCAACAACCCTCCAACGTGCTCACGGTCGCTCCCACGACTCCCTGCGTCCCGTCTCGATCGAGGTCGGACCGATGAAGTATGCCGAGGGCTCCGCTCTTATCGAGATGGGAGATACCCGAGTGCTGGTGGCGGCCTCGATCGAGAACCGGGTGCCGCCGTTTCTCATCGACAGCGGTAAAGGCTGGGCGACTGCCGAGTACGCCATGCTGCCGCGGGCGACCTCTACCCGCTCGACCCGTGAGGTAGTGCGTGGCCGGCCGGCCGGGCGCAGTGCGGAGATCCAGCGTCTGATCGGCCGCAGCGTGCGGGCCGTGCTCGACCTGGAAGCCTTTCCCGAGCGCACCCTCACCCTCGACTGCGATGTACTGCAAGCCGATGGTGGTACCCGTACGGCCGCCATCACCGGTGCCTATGTGGCCGCCGCCCAAGCGCTGGCGCAGCTCTTTCTGACCGGTGACCTGCCCAGGTGGCCCTTCACCGGTCAGGTGGCAGCCATCTCGGTCGGCCTGGTGGGTGGCGTCCCGTTGCTCGATCTGGATGCCCCCGAAGACCAGAACGCCGACGTCGATCTCAATGTCGTGGGTACGGCCACCGGTGAGCTGGTGGAAGTCCAGGGAACCGGTGAGAGCCGCAGCTTCCACCGCCAGGAGCTGGACAACCTGCTCGACCTCGCGTTGGCGGGTATCGCCGAGCTCACGCGGCACCAGGAGTCGGCTCTGGCCGGTGTGCTCGACGGCGTCGAGGAAGTGAAAAGCAAAGGGGTACGGCGGCCGGCAGCGCCAATGGACGAGCGCGAGCTCTGGGGTAAGCCGGATTAACGGAGTGCCTACAGGACCACGCCTTTGACACTCACTTCAAGAACCGGCTGGCGGTTGCTCGAGGTGTTGATCGTCAGCGTGCCCTCGAACGGCCCCTTGGCTGCTCCCGGCTTCAACGTCAGCACCACCACGTAGCGACGGCCTTCTTCCACCGCCTCGATTTCGGCTTCGAGCCCGTCGAGATCGGTGGTCGCCTCTTCGAGAGAGACTTCTCCCGAGCTGAGGTTTTTGATCTCCAGGCTTGCCTGCTGCGGCTCGCTGAGGTCACGGCGGCCGAAGTCGGCTATCCGGGGCGTGACCGTCAGCACGGGGCGCACAAACCCGGATATCGGAATACGCAACGTCTCTTTCTCGGGGTGATCGGTGTGGACCACCACGAAATCGGCCAGCGGTCCGATGGGTGCGTTGGCGGAGAGCGCGATGTCGACCTTCCACTGGCGGCCCGACACACCCGATCGCTTCTCTTCCGAGGTGGCCTCGCGGTAGCCGACCTTGACGAATTTATAGGGCGAATCGACGCTGAGAACGGTGAAGTCTTCCCGATCCGGCGCCCAGACGATCTGCGAGCTGCTCTGCGCGGACTCACCTTCGACGGCGACAAAGCGAGAGTAACCCGGGTGGGCCTCCACCGCAGCGCGGATGGCAGCCTTGATCACCAGATTGACCTTGGGGTTGGTCGTATCGTTGGTGAAGACTTGAACCGACTTGGCAATGGGCCCGCGGAAGCTGCTGGTATCGACCTCGGCGCGGATCTCACCGCTCTGCCCGGGGGCGATGGTGCGGTCGAATTCGGCCACGGTACACCCGCAAGCGGGCTTGACTTCGGTGATCTCCAGGATGGCATCGCCGTCATTGCGGATGACAAAACGGTGAGCCAGCCGATCTCCTCGCTGCACCGTACCGAAGTCTTTGATGGTCTCGGGCACCACGGCCCGGGGTTGGGCAGCGTCGACCTGGTTGGCGGCAAGTCCGCCGAGTCCCAAAGTGAGTGCTACCAGCATGAAAATGGTCTTTGTGGCTTGATTCTTCATCGTTGGTCAACCTCTTGTTCAGCCCTGTCGAGACGGTCGGCCCCGGCAGCCGGCTAATGGTATACTGCGCGCCGCATCAACGCTAACTCCTACTGCACACCGTCGCCTCGGCAATCAAAACCGACCCCGCCTCGTTGTCGACCCCTGCTGACCGATCGCTCGACATCCACCTGATCGCCATCGGTGGCACGGGGATGGCACCGCTGGCCTGTTTGCTCAAAGCCCAGGGCCATCGGGTCCGGGGCTCCGACGGGCCCGTCTACCCACCGATGAGCACCTTGCTGGAGGACGCGGGAATCAAACCCCTCGAGGGCTTCGATGCCGGCCATCTCGAGCCACGACCCGATCTGGTCGTGGTCGGAAACGCCGTTCCGCGTGACAACCCGGAGGCGGTCGAGACCGAGCGCTTGGGAGTGCCGCGGCTGTCCATGCCACAGGCTCTGGCCCGCTTCTTCCTCGACGAGCACCGGCCCCTGGTTATCGCCGGGACCCACGGCAAGACCACCACCACTTCACTGGCCGCCTGGGTCTATTCCGAGTGCGGGGCCGATCCGAGCTATCTGGTCGGTGGTATTCCGATCGATCTGGGCAAGAGCTTCAACGCCGGCCGGGGTGAGCGCTTCATCATCGAGGGTGACGAATACAATGCCGCCTATTTCGACCGGGGTCCGAAGTTTCTCCACTACCGACCTCATACACTCGTGCTCACCAGCGTCGAGTACGATCACGCCGATCTCTACCCCGATCACGACAGTTTGATCGCGGCCTACGAGCAACTGGTGGAGCTGCTACCCGCTGACGGATTGCTGGTGGCCTGTGGCGACTCCCAGAAGGTCAGAGAAGTCGCTCGTCGTAGCCCGGCACCGGTCCTCTTCTATGGGCTCGCGGCCGATAACCACATCCATCCGGAGGGTGAGGTTGGTGCCGATTCTGCCGGATCCCGCTTCACCGTCGTCGGCCCCGAGGTGGGAACCGAAGCGATCTCCATCCGCATGCATGGCGAGCACAATGTCGCCAATGCGCTCGCCGTCTGGGCCGTTGCCCGGCGGGACGGCCTACCGTTGGCGGAGATCAAAAAGGCCTTGGCGAGCTTTCGGGGTGTCAAGCGTCGCCTGGAGGAGGTCGGCACCGCCTCGGGGGTGACGGTGATAGACGACTTCGCTCACCACCCGACGGCAGTGGCCAAGACTCTGGCAGCTCTCAGAGAGCGCTTTGGTGACCGGCGTCTGGTGGTGGTCTACGAGCCCCGCACGTTGACCGCCGGGCGCCGGCGGTTCTTCGAGTCCTACGCCGACGCCTTCTCCCTTGCCGACGCGGCCTTCTTTGCTCCGATCTACCACAGCAAGCGGCTCGACCCGGAAGATCGCCTCGATCTGGAAGCGCTCGAGCGCCGGCTGCGGGAGAGGGGTGTCGAGGCCCGCCGGGTGGGGACAGAGGAGGAGATTCTCGAGTCGGTGGCCTCCGGTCTGCGGCCCGAGGATGTCGTGGTCACCATGTCATCGGGTGACTTTGGCCATCTGCCGCAACGACTTTTGGCCCTTCTCGAGGTGTAACAACTGCAATTGTGAGGCCCTCATCTATCTGCTAACATCCCGCAGTTCAGTGGGTTGAATCCAGCCTCACGACCCCTCATACACATGACTTACGCCGGTAATACCAGCCTGTCGACAGAGATCCAGAA
>CALILB010000136.1 GCA_938016625.1 uncultured bacterium
CCGAGCTCATAAACCTGCCCCCGCCGACCACGTGTGTCGATGGCTTCGTAGGCGAGCTCGAATCCTGGAATACCGGATTCGAGGACCTCGAGGAGCTCCGGGTTTGACTGCTCGAGGAAGCCCTCGTAAACCAGCAGCCAATCTGCGCTCCGGGCACGGACGAACGGGGCCAGCTCGGTTGCATCGTTGGTCCACAGCCGCGCCACTGCTGGGTTGTCGGTCAGAAAGGCGGTGGTAGAGATGTATCCGTAACCGCACCCCACGAGCACCTCGTCGTCGGACACGTGGTCATCGATCCAGCTTGCGAGTTGGCGGTGGAGGGAGTAGCTGCGCTCCACTGCGGATCCTCTCCACGCCGTGAGGCCGATGCCGGACAAGACCAGGGCGATCGCCAGCACGCGGTACATCGCCTCTGTCCCCGACCGCCGCCCGGCGTAACGGGTGAAGGCCACGAGGCCCGCAGCTCCGAAGATGTGGACCGGGACCAGAATGCTAAAGAAGAGTCGCGGCTCGACCTGGATCAGCGGGTACAGGAGAATCGGAAAAAGCGCCATCCACCCCACCACCACATCCTGACCGACGTCCTCGCGCGCCCGGCTGACGAAAACCGGCAGCAGCAGTGCGAACAGGATTACCGGCGACAGGAGAACGCCGGGCATCCGTTCCATGCTGTAGAACAGGTTGCGCGGGAAGCGCCGAATCAGCACCTCGGCCGTGGCGGTCAACGACGGGGACCCCTCACTCGGAGCGAGGAGCTTGCCGTTCGCACCGTAGGTTTCACGAGCTGCCTGCTGCCAGTCGAGCTGTTCTGAGAAGCGCTTACCGAGGTTGCCCGCCTTCTGCAGCACCGCCGGCGCACCCAGGGTCGCTCTCGAGACGGCCGCGTATCCGCCGACGACAACGGCGAAGCCGAGGACCCCAGCTGCCACCGCACCGAAGATCCGCCTCCAATGCAGTGCCGGTGGCCCGTCGCCGGCGTCACTGTGCCGACCTCGAGAGATCCACCATGCCACCGCCACGGCCAGCAGGGCACTGACCAGAAAGGCCGCCACCGCCTCGGGACGCACCGCGGCATAGACGCCGAAGCACACCCCCCACCCGATGCCTGCCCCAAGGTTGCCGCGCCGGACTACCGCCATCAGGAACGCAGTGCCGCAGGTAAAGGCCAGAATGTAAAAGCTCTCGGCATAGCCGTTGCACGAGTACTCGACCAATCGCGGGTGCACGGCACACAGGGAGCCGGCCAGCCACGCGACTCGAGGTCCGAAGAGCGACCGCGCCATCCACACCACGGGTATGACGAGCGCGATCCCCGGTATGAGGGACGCCAAGATGGTCGCCGGCACCGGCCCCGAACCGAGTAGGTGGAATGGCGCCTGCCAGAAACTGTAGAGATTGCTCCAGAAAGCGTCGACCTCGTCGAAGTCCCCTGCCGCCAGCAGGCCCGCGACACGGGAGTAGTTGACGGCATCGCCGAATACCGCCGTGGTCAGCAGCAAGTACCCCAGCCTTACGGCCGCAGCGAACGCCAACATCACGCCCACCTGAAAGGAAAACGAGGTTATGTCTGTACTTGGAAATCGAAAGGAACGCCGAAACTTCTTGATCTCCTCGGTCTGGAATACGCCGAATCGGTAGCCGACGAACGAGACCGTCATTGCGGCGGCGATGCCGCCGATCTTGGCGACGTTGATCGCCAGCAGTTCCGGCAGTCCAAGATGCGTCGGCAGGTACTTGGCAAGGAACAAGAAGACCGAGGTATTGATGACCATCGACAGTGACGCCACTACTGCAAAACGCGCCACCGATCCCGGGACGCTGTTCCCGTCTGCATCTCGGAAGGTCCACCTGCGATTGAGAAGGTAGCTGTTGAGGGTCGCCGTAGCGCAGGCGACAGCGGAGATCAGGAGTAGCGACACCTCGTTTCGCGCCGTTATCAGTAGCGCGAGGATATTTGTGACACCGAGGTCGATCAAGGAGTTCGAGATACCGACCAGTGCGAAACGCACCACCTCCCCCAGCCGCTGGGCGGTACGCCGGCTATCAATCCCTGAGTGTCTCATTGCGATTCCTAACGTCTAGAAGTTGAGGGCTGTGGCGCCGGGCCGCTCGGCTAAAGGGTGTCTCGGCGTGCCAGATTCACCACTCGCCTTTCAGTACCGCCAGGCCCGCAGGGAAATACGCCCTGCTGGGTGCCAAGGGGTGACACAGATCCGCCGGAGGTCTGGAGCCTCCTCGGCGGGCTATCTGGACGCGGCGGATCGGCCACCGCTAGCATGACCATCGAGGGAGCTCTCACGAGTGCGCCAGCAGTCGGATATATACAGTGAGTTGGCGGAGCGGGTCGGCGAGGTCCACCTTCGCCAGCGGCTGGTTCTACAGGTCGAGCATGCCGCGCAGGTATTCGGTCAGGGCAGGACGCTGCTGCACATCGAGAACGTCGAGTGGCTGCCGGTGGCAATCTACTGGACCTTGCGCCTGTTCGGGCTCTACGGTCTAGGCCAGCGCAACGCGCGGGCGCTCGAAGTGCACACCAACGAAGTCGCCATCGAAGAGCTGCCGTCGGCCCTCGACGGGATGCGACTGCTTCACCTCAGCGACCTCCACCTCGACCTCGACCCGGGTCTCACCGCCATCATCATCGACCGGGTCCGCGACCTCGACGTCGACCTGTGCGTATTCACCGGCGACTACCGGGCCAGCACGAGCGGGTCTTACGAGCCCGCCGTCGAGCAGACTTCCAGGGTCGTAGAGGCGCTGACGGCACCCTCCTACGGTGTGCTCGGCAACCACGACTTCATCGAGTTCGTGCCGCCGCTCGAGCAGGCCGGTCTGCGCTTTCTGCTCAACGAGACGGTGGCCATCGAGCACAATGGGGCGAGCCTCTACCTCTCCGGCGTCGACGACCCCCATTTCTACAAAGCCGAGTCTCTGGAGAGGGTCGCTGCCCGGGTACCGGCGCGCCAGCCCGCGATCCTGCTCTCTCACTCGCCAGAGATCTACCGGCGGGCGGCGGCCGTTGGCTTC
>CALILB010000137.1 GCA_938016625.1 uncultured bacterium
AGGTCTCTCGGTCACCGACGCTCGGGCACGAGCCGCCCGGCTGCTCGAAGAAGTGGGCCTCGACCAGCGCTCCCGCGACTTCCCCGACACCTTTTCCGGCGGCCAACAGCAACGGGTGGCGATCGCCCGTGCTCTGGTCAACGAACCGGAGCTGCTGCTCGCCGACGAGCCGACAGGAGCGCTCGATCGCGGGACCGGAGCGGAAATCATGAGCCTTCTGCTCGAGCTCGTTCAGGAGCACGGCACCACCCTGATCGTGGCGACTCACGATGAGGCGGTGGTCGACGTGGCGGCTCGGGTCATCCACATCGAAGACGGCCGGGTGATGCGGGACGAGCGGCTGGGAGCCTCTCGGTCGTGAAAGAGTCTGGAGTTCTTCTCGGGGTCCTTTTCAGCGAGCTTCGACGTCGACCCGGTCCTGCACTGGCCAGCGTGCTGGCGATGACTTCGGGTGTGGCCGTGTTCGTGGCCATCGCGCTGGCCGGCCAGGCCGCTCGCTCGAGCTTTGTAAGCGCCGTAGAGGCCATCTCGGGGAAGGCGACGCACGAAGTCGTCGCCACTGGCGGGATTGAAGAAGGGCGCTTCCGGGAGTTTGCCGCGATGCCGGCGGTGGAAGCGGCCCAGCCGGTGCTCGAAGGACGGGCGATGGTGCTTGCCGTGACGAGAGACGGCAGGCGCGAAAGCACAAGCGTACCGCCACTGCGCATCCTGGGAGTCGATCCCTTCTTCGCTGCGCCTTTTCTCACCGCTCGAGCCCGCGATCCGGTCGTACCCGAGGGCGGTCTCAAGCGATTCCTGACCGCGTCGGGCACGGCTCTGCTTTCGAACACCTGGGCCGCGGAGACGGGCGTCGAAGCGGGAGACGCTCTGGTGCTTGTCGTGGCAGGACGGGAGCGCATCCTCCGGGTGCTGGGTCTCTACGACCTGTCGGTGCTCGAGGAGGGAGCAAAAGACACGGCCCTCGTCGATCTGGCCACCGGCCAAGAGCTCTTTGATCGTCTGGGGCGACTGGATCGAATCGAGCTGCAGGTGAAAACCGGGCGGGAGTCGGACATCGAGGCGCACCTCGTTGCCACCGAAATGCTGCAGCGCCCGCAGCGCCGGGGCGAGCGTCTGGCGCGCATGATCGAGGCTTTCCGGCTGAACCTGCTGGCACTCGGGGGCCTGGCGCTCGTGGTCGGGGCCCTGCTGGTCTTCAACGCGGCGCAATTCATGGTCATCCGGCGGGACCGACTGCTGGGGCAGCTGCGAACTCTCGGTGCCAGCCGCAAGGCGCTGCTGGCGGCGACCCTCGCTGAGACGACCCTCTTCGGCCTGCTCGGTGGGCTGCTGGGACTGATGCTGGGTGGGCTCCTGGCCCACGCCTTGGTCAGGGCCATCGGGCGCACCATCACCGACCTCTACGCCTTTGTGGAAGTAGACATCGGTGGTCTTTCACTTGGCGCTACTGTCGCCATACTGGTCGGAGCCGCTTTCATCGCCGCCTCCGCCGGCTGGTTCCCGGCCCTCGACGCGGCGCGTACGGCACCCCGGATGGTGGGCCTCAGGAGCATCGGCGAGGCCACCTACCGGCTGCGGCTGCCGCTGCTCCTGGCGCTGGGAGTCGGCGCCCTCGTCCTGGCGACGGCTGGGATCCTGCTGCCGACGAGATCGTGGTGGCCAGGTCTGCTGGCGGCTTTTGCCCTGATTGCGACCGGCGCCTGCTGGACGCCACCGTTCATGGGATGGCTGCTGCCAAAGATCCAGGAGGCTACTGAGAGATGGGGGTGGCTCCTGCCGCCCATGGCCACGGGCGCCGTCCACCGGTCGCTGAGCCGCACCGGAGGAGCGGCGGCGGGGCTCGGTGTCGCCCTGGCGATGACCGTGGGAGTCCTGATCATGGTGGGGTCGTTCGAGCGCGAGCTCGACCGGTGGATCGACCAGGCCATTCAGGCGGACGTCTTTGTGGGAGACGTATCGCAACGGCAGGCTCGCGACGAGGCCCGCGTCCCTGCAGCGGCGGTCGACGAGCTGCGGAAGACTCCAGGCCTGCGCGGCATCGACATCCTGCGGGCCGTCGAGATTCCACTCGGACAGCGCTCGGTGCGGTTCGCCGGTGTCGAATGGTCGTTGCCGGAGGCGCGACGGTTCGAGATCCTGGAAGGGGATCCGGAGCGGGCCTACGACCTGGCGTTGGCCGGGGCGGTACTGATCTCCGAGCCCCTGGCTCGTCACCATCGACTCGGTGTCGGTGATCGACTGCCGGTGTCCGGCCGCTCGGGTCCGGTGGAGCTCGAGATCGTCGGAGTCTTTCGCGACTACAGCTACGATCGAGGGCTGGCGTTGACGGGTGCCGGCAGGTTCCTCGAGCTCTTTGGGGAGCTCGGGGTGCGCAACGTGGCCCTCTATCTGGAACCGGAGATCGATCGCGAAAAGACCGTGCAGTCGCTCCGCCAGCGCCTCGCCGGCCGTTACGCGCTCGAGATTCGCTCCAACGGCGAGCTGCGCGAGGAGGTCACCGACATCTTCCACCGGACCTTTGCTGTCACCTATCTGCTCCAGGTCATTGCCACGATGATGGCCCTCGTCGGCATCGCCGTCACCCTGTTTGGGCTGTTTCTGGAGCGTGGACGAGAGATGGCGACGCTCCGGTCCTTGGGCATGGAGCTCGACGGTGTTCGCGCTTTGTTTGCTCTGGAGTCGATCCTCATGGCCCTCTTCCCGGTCCTCATCTCCCTGCCACTGGGAGCCGCACTGGCGTGGGTTCTGACCGCGGTCATCAACCTGAGATCGTTCGGTTGGACGATCCGCTACCACGTGCCGTGGACCGCGGTGTTGGGGACTTTCGCCCTCGCCCTGGCCGCGGGCCTCGTGGCGACGATCGCTCCCATGATCCTGGCGCGCCGGCAGTCGGTGGCTCTGGCTCTGAGGGAGGAGTAGACAACGATGCGGGCCACGGCCAACCGTCTTGTCTCGACGGCGCTCGCCTTGCTGTGGGTCCTCTCGGGCCCGATCCTGCCACAGGAGGCGCCCACCGGATTTTCCCGGGCCGAGGAGCCGCGTGAGCTCACCTTCCCGGCCGATCACGGTAGCCATCCGGAGTTCTCGACCGAGTGGTGGTATCTGACAGGAAGCGTGACCACCGACGACGGCAACCTCTACGGCTTCCAGGCCACCTGGTTCCGCAACGCTCTGGTAGCCGAGCGGGAACCGCGGGCCTCTTCGCTCGCCGTCCGCGACGTGATCCTCTTCCACGGCGGGCTCATTGATGTCGAGCGTCAGGCTTTCTTCTCCGAATCCCAAGCCTCGCGAGCCGCCTCCTCCTGGGCCGGCGCCGAGACCGGAAGGCTCGAGGTATGGCTTCTCGACAACCGGCTGAGCGCAGGCCCGGACACATGGTCGGCGCGGTTCGGCGCCGGCGGGTGGGAGCTCGATCTGGAGCTTGCGCCTGCCCGCGAGCCTCTGCTGCACGGAGACCCCCCGGGGCTCAGCCGCAAGGGGCCCGAGAGGGGCCAGGCCTCCTACTACTATTCCCTGCCGCGCCTCGAAGTGCGCGGCAGCCTTCGTCGCGGACCCGATGACGAGCCGGTCGAGGCTGTGGGCCAGGCCTGGTTCGACCACGAGTTCTTCTCACGGCAGCTGGCAGAGAGCCAAGTGGGCTGGGACTGGTTCTCGGTCGCCCTCGACGACGGCACCGACCTCATGCTTTTCGAGCTTCGCCAGCGGGACGGCGGGCGAGCATCGACCAGCGCCGGCACGCTGCGCTTGGCCGACGGTACCCGGCGACACCTCGCCGCAAGCGACTTCGAGATCGAGGTCGCCTCTACCTGGAGGAGCCCGGCCGCCCACCCGCACGACGACGACTACCCGGCGTCCTGGAAGATCGTCGTCCCTTCGGCCGGACTCAGCCTGGAGGTCGAGCCGATGGCCAAGGATCAAGAGCACCGCGACGAAGCTCCCGGAGCCATGGCCTACTGGGAAGGGCTCAGCCGCTTCCGCGGCCGTCACGGGGACCGCCAGGTCGAGGGTCTGGGCTACGTCGAGCTGGTCGGGTACCGGGGAGCGGGCCCCTCGGGGCTGTGAGGCATCGCAGGGCCCGGAAACCGAGCGAACAAGCCACTTGGGAAACGCGGTCAAGGATTCCTCTTGATAATCTCGACTGCAATCGCGCCAGCGTGAAGGGGTGTCCTTTCTGGAATCTTGCGCCTGCGACCGTCCACCCACAACGACATGTCGACTCCACAGCTGAAAGCCCAAGACTCTGAGGGCATGGGTGGCCTCCAGCTGGCCATGCTTCTGGGCCTGTTCTTCCTGTCTGGTGCTGCCGCGCTGATCTACGAAGTCCTGTGGCTCAAAGAGCTGGGTCGCCTGTTCGGAGTCACCGCCCATGCAGCCGCCATGACTCTGGCGGTCTTTTTCCTCGGGCTCGCCGCTGGCGGGTGGGTCTGGGGCACGAGGTCCGCGCGGGCCAGGAATCCGCTGCGGACGTACGGACTCCTGGAGCTCGCGAACCGGATAGGCAATCGCTTTTCGAAGTTCCCCCTCCGCACCACGTTTTCGGGTGCCTGGAGGCGCCCAAGCTGAGCGATTAGCCAGATTGGGGCGAATCCTAGCGCTCTGAGGGGGAGGGCGGAGAGGGGTGCGTGTCTGATTCCCCAGAATGCCGCGCTGGCAGGCAGACTTGAACCCGGGCCGCGCGGAGGCTCGCAGCCGGGGGCGTCTCAGGCTATCTGGTCGAGGAGCTCGAGCTCATGCGGTGGCCCGTGGGCCAGAGATTCGGGCTCCTGGGCTGGAAGCTTCAGGCTTCGGCGGATGGCCCGTGCGGTGGCAAAGTCGGTGATGAAGGCGAGGATTTTCATATCCGCGCCACAGAATGGGCACAACAACGGGTCGACCTCATAGACCCTTCTGATGAGCTTTGCCCAACTGAGCCGGGCCTGGCGGGTGAAGGTGTCGACAGGGTCCTCCTGGCTTGGCCGGGTGCCGTTCGGTTCTTCCTCTTCGACCTTGCGCCGCTTGCCGCGGGCATCATTGGCGTACCAGCCCCAGTAGCGGGTCATCTGCTGGGAGGGCTCGGGGATGTGATCGACGACGCGAGCGATGAACTCCAGCACATCCCAGCTGACGGAAGCGGGTCGAGGCCCGCAGCGGCGGACCGGCCGAGCCGTGTAGGCAACCTCTGCGGTGTCTTCGTTCCAAGAGAGCCTTTTCAGTGCTAGCGGACAGCAGATCATGTAACGGCCCAGCCGGGCAGCGCCTTGCCGGTCATTGACCTGCACGGCGCCGTGGACCGAGAAACCGGTGTGGCGCCAGGACAAGCGGTTGCGGACCGTCTCTTTCCCGATGAGACCCTTGTCCACGAACGTCCTCAGGACCTCGGCTTGAAAGAGGCGTTCGAGGTGGCGCGAGTTGAAGCGTGGCAGCTGGCGGAAGCCCCCATCGGGGCCGAAGCCGCCATCGGTGACGAGGATGTGAACATGGGGGTGGAAGTTGAGCAGCTCGCCAGCCGTCTGGAGGAAACCCACGGCGCCGGGTGTTACTTCAGCGCCGTCGAAGACCTCTTTCCCCACCTGCGCGAGTTTGCCACGACCAAGACGATCGTCGGCTTCGATCTCGTCGAGTACAACCCGTTCTACGACAATCGGGGGCAACAGACGGCACGACTCGCCCGGCTCGTCATGCTCCAATTCTTGACCGGCATCGCGATGAAGAAGGAGGGCATCGATCCCAGGTGGGTCAACCCCCGCATCAGCGGCGATCCCTGATCCAGGACCCCGGGAGGCCGGACGTCAGAAGGCGTAGCCAAGGGCGAGACCGAAGACCCAGGTGTTTTCCCCGGTCTCGATCAGGTCGAGAAAGGCCTCGGGGTTGAGGCTCCAGTTGCCACCTATCCCGATGTGGTAGCCGACCCCAAAACGGAAGGCGAACTTGTCCTTCTTGGGTGTGGACTCGATCCCCGGACCGGCTATGAGCCGCCAGTTGCCCCCGGGGTGGAGGGACACCGGAAAGACAAGAAGCCAGTTGCGGACCGTGTCCTGACCGAGTCCTTCGAGGACAACACCCGCACCCCACTTCTTGTGGAACCGGTATTCGTACTCGAGACCGAGGGCGAAGCCGTTCTCGTCGGCTCGCCCCTCCTTCGACTCGGTGGCCCAGCCGGCTAGAAGGCCCAGGTGGTGGGGGTGGCTCTTGTCGTGACCGCCCGCCGCCCGGGTCACGGACGGCACAAAGGCCAGAAAGGCCAGCACCACGCCAACTGGAAGCCACAGCAATCGTCTTGGCATCAAGCTCCTCCAGTCCTCACTTGCCCTTGGAGTGCATGGACCGCTGCTAGTCCCTGCCATCGTCCACCGTCAACGGGCTCAGGTAGTGCTCCTCGGTGATCCCTTTCTTGCGCATCGCCAATCCGGTCAGGCATTCGCGCACCAGCCGATTGGTGTTGTGGACCGTGGTGTAGCCGGGATCACGGGCCGGGGCCAGCTCGACGACATCGACGCCGACGACGTTCGATTCGGCGCACAGCCGCCGCATCAGCGGGAAGGCCTCGCGGGTGGTCAGCCCCGCCGGCTCGGGGGTACCGGTGCCCGGCATGTAGGCCGGATCGATGGCGTCGATGTCGAACGAGATGAAGAGATACTCGGGGCCGTCCTTGGCCTCCTTGATGACGTCCTCCATGACCGCGTCCCAGCCCCGGCGCTCGACCTCGGCCATCGGGTGATACCGGAAGCCCTCTCGGCGCATCCACTCGAACGAATCTTTGTCGGGATAGTAACCGCGTAGCGCCACCTGGATGTAGTTCTTCCCCGGCACGTGGCCCTCGACGATGAGGCGCTTCACCCAGGCACCGTGCGTGATCAGATGACCCATCATCATGGTGGCATCGTAGTGGGCGTCGAAGTGAATCACGCCGACATTGCCTTTGCCGTAGACGTCGGCCAGAGCAGCGATGTTCGGGTAGGAGAGCGAGTGATCGCCACCGATGATGAATGGGATGACGTGCTGGCCGTCGGAATGGGTGGTCTCGGTGATCTCGCGGACGATCTCCCGGATCGCCTCCATCGAGCGTTCGGTGCTCAGTGGGTCGACCGGAGCATCACCGTAGTCGACGATCGTCAAATCCTCGAACGGATTCACCAGTGTGTGCATGTGCGACATGGTGAAGGCCCCCCACCCCACATACTCGGCATCGGAGAGCCGCAGCGCACCGGGCCCGCGGGAGGCGCCACGCTGACCGCTCCCCATATCGGTGTAGGCGCCGATCATCGCGACATCGACCTTGCCGGCGACCAGATCTTCCGGCACCAGGGCGATGGGCAGCCTGAAGAAGGTCGGGATACCGTTCCAGCCGAAGCCACCTGGAAATCGCTGGACATTGATCGGGCCGGGCTCCCGGCCCTCACTGAGGTCGTCACGACGAAGCTTCCAGAGGTCGTAGGTAGGGTCTTCCCTGTTCAAGGGGATGACCGGCTCGACCCCTGGTGGGGCCGGCGCGGACTCACCGGGACCGTCCGGCGTATCGTCGACGAACTGCGCATGGCAGACCGGCGCCTTGGCGAGGCCTGCGATCAGCAGCATACAGATCGAGAGTCCAATCTTCCTCATGGCTATCTCCTTTTGAACCTTCCTGTTCTCGGCGAAAAGATCGCCTATTCTATTCGGGCGAGCTGGCTTGGTCTACTGCGCACCAACGCGCGGCGAGGATGTTCTACAGCAGCCGTCTCTCGTCGAGCAGCTCGATGCCGCGGATCTTCCAGCTGCCGTCGACGGCTATGAGATCGAGGGCGGCGTCGTAGCGGTTCTGCCGGTAGTGGACGTGTCCAAAGTGGTTAACCGATCCGGAGACCTTCCAGGTCGCCACCACCCGAAAGCCCCCCTCGCCGTCGCGGCGCACCGATGGCACCTCGAGGATCTCGACCTCGTCGACCCGGGCGCGGGCGCCGCCGCGGTTCTCGAGCTCCAGGGCGCGGCGATTCTCGAGATAGACCTCGGCCAGCTGGTCGCCGGTGACGCTGACCTCCAGGCGGTCGTAGATGGACTCTTCATCCCGCAAATCGAAGGAGCGGTAGACATTGGTGAGCAGGCCGTCCACGATCTCGGCGGCCTCGCTGCGGGAAGGGGCCCAGCCTGCCAGTCCAGGTAGGGCGACCTCAGTACGCACGAACGGATAGAGGGTGGCGGCCACGCTCACTGCCACCACGGCGACTGCCAGGGCCGGGCCGCCCCAACGACGTTGCACCGAGCCGACCCCGGCCGCCAGGGCCAAACCGACAAGCACCATCGAGGACAGGGGCCACCGCGGTGCCCGTACCGCGACCGCCTCGACCGGTGGGGTCCCGAAGCTCGACAGGTCGTTCGCCCACGCGAGGACCGGTTGCTCAGGAGTCAGCGTCACGCGCTCCGAGCCGGTGGGGTCGGTCCAGACCGCGGGCACGACCGAGGTCGGGGTTGGAAAGACCTGCCAGCCGGCGGTGACCCCCGAAGGCGGTCGATCGACGCCGTAGACCAGGGAGACGCCCAGAACAGCGGTGTCCAAGGGCTCGGGCACCGGCTTCCTGCGCGTCGTCACCCCGGTGGCCGCCACGCTGACAAAGTCGGTGCGCGCGAGCAGCGGCACCGCCTCGCGCCCGTCGATCGCCAGCTCGATGGTTCCGGCGACCATCCGTCGTGCACGGGCCGCGATCTCACCCTGAACTTCCGGCGGCGCCACGCTGCCGGGTCCACCGTCGATCCGCAGCGGCTCGAGAAAGTCCTGCAGGCTGAGCAGCACCTCTACCCGCACCTCCTGCGGCTCGATGGTGAGAAAGATCATGGCCGACTCTTCCAGGCGGCGGGGTGGCGGTGTGGCCCGGCCCGCTCCACCCCCGGCACCTGTGCCGGATCTGAGGTCGTAGCGGGCGGCGGCCATACGGTCGGCCGGGTCGATCCCGGCTTCGGCCGTGGCCGAGAATCCCGTGGAGACCGCGGCAATGACACCCGCGGCGGCGAGGCCGCCGAGGCCTACGGTCACGCCATCGGCCAGGCGACCGGCCGGCACCCGTCGCCAGAGCACGGCGGCGAACAAGGTGAAGGCGAGGAGTGCGAGATCGATCCCCACCAGGGTGCCAAAGAGGGCGGGGACCACATTCCCCGGGTCGAGACCCGAGACCGAGAGGACGTCGGCCATCCCCAGGCCATCGACCCCACCCGCCGCCAGAATCAAGGGCCAGAGACGCACTTCTTCTTCATCTCGCAGTGCCGATCCGGCGAGCAACGCCGCGGCGATGCCCAATCCGGCCGCGGCCAGCTCCGGGGGCTGGGGAGGCACCCCTAAGTCCACCCCGACCATGGCCAGGGCGTGTCCTCCGGCAAAGACGAGGAGGAGCCGAAAGGCTCGACGGGTGCCACCGGCGACCGCGACGATACCCAGCGCCAGAAGGGCCCGGAGGGCCATCCACTGGAGCCGCTCGAAGCCGAGGCCGAAGTGCTGGCGCGCCACCTCGACCGCCGTGCGCTCAACGGGCTTGAGCACTTCGATGGGGATCGGGATGGACACCACCCGGCGGGGAAACATCGCCCGCTGCACGGTGCCGTTGCGCCAGCGGGCCGTGAGCAGCACCGCTGAACGGGCCCAGGGCAGAAGCAGCGCGTCACCGGCTTGGAGCGGCTGCTCGGAGCCGCCGAATTCGTAGCGCACGACGAGCCCGACCCCTACCCGCCGGTAGGTCGGCCGCTCGGCCAGGGTGAATCGGCCGGGAACCACCGGCGGCCGCAGCGCGGCGACCATCCGAGGCGAGATATCCGCCTCGAGCGCGTAGCCACCCTCGCCCAGCTCGATCAGACGGGCCGAGGTGATGCCCACGTCGTCGGCGATGGAGGGCTGAACGGTTGCCAGAAAGAGAACGGCGAGGAAGCAGCCGAGCCGGCTTCGCAGGGAGATCACTCCGCGGCCGACTCCTCGACGAGCTCGATCCGGTACCTGGACCGGATCTCGTCGACTCCCTCCTGCTGGAGCTCGCGGGTCTTCTCCATCAGCCATTCCTGGCGCAGGTAGTGCTCGACGTTCTCGAACACTGCCACCTCGGGAGGGTGCCGCTCGGTCACTCGCAGCAGATGAACACCTTGCACCGACTCCAGAGGGCCGTGCCACTCCCCCTCCTCGAGGCGCTTGAAGGCGTTGGCAAAGTCGGCGCCAAAGACGCGTACCAGTGAAGCCCGGGTCTGGCGGGGCATACGACGGGGCGCCAACATCGAGGGTGAGCCATACTGCTCGGGGTCGGCGCCGGCTCGGAGTGCCGTAAGCACCTCGTCGAGTCCCTTCTCGGTCACCTCCTCCCCCCAGGGAAAAAACACCTGCTCGAGAGACGTCGACTCGGGGCTCGAGTATCGGTCGATGTTGTCGCGAAAATAGGCCTGGAGCTGGGCCACCGAGGGGTCGGCCACGGTTTCGGTCAGTGCACCCCGCATTATCCGGGTCAGCCGCTGACGGACCCGGAAATCGCTCCACTGCAGCCCGCGCTCGATGGCCTCGCGCAGTAGGACCTCATCGTCGATGTAGCTCTCTCGGATATCGTCTTTCTCTTCGTCGGTCAGCGGCCGGCCCAGAAGGTCCTCCTGCTGCTGCTCGAGGGCTCGCAGCACCGTGGCTTCGATACGGACGATTTCGCGCTCGGGCGGCGCCAGCGGTGCCCAGACACCGTAGAGGAGTGCGCCGAGAATGAGAAAGAGGACGAGGGGATGCTGCCGGACTACCGACCCAAGCTTTCTCTGGCCTCTCTTTTCCTCCATGGGAGAATCTCCGGCCGGCTACCCTACCAGAGCTGAAGATCTCGCCGGTTCAAGCTGGTGGTGGTTGGCGCACGTCACCCAGCCCTTTCAGGAATTGTCGAGCAATTGCAGGCGAATGCCGCTTACCTGTTCAGCTCGCCCGTGACCTGTGGCTGGACATACTCGGGATCCATCTCCAGTGCGTTCATGGCGATCCCACCGAGGCACGCCAGGGCCAGGTGGCGCACCATGCGCGCGCTCTGCATCCCGTTGTTGTCCAGATACGGGTTGTACTCGACGAAGTCGGCCCCGACGATCCACTTGGCGGCACAGAGCCGGCGCAGCTGCGGCAGGAACTCGTGGGGAGTCAGCCCGGTAGGCTCGCTGGAGTTGGTGGCCGGCACATAGGCCATGTCGAGGACATCGATGTCGAGGGTGATGTAGACCAGGTCCTTGCCTTCGAGCCTGGCGAGGACCTTGTCCATCACCGCCTTGAAGCCGTCGCGCTGGATCTCATTCATGTGGTAGATGGTGGTGCCGTCGTCCCGGGCCTGTTGGTAGTACTTCTCGCCGTAGCTCCAGGACCCCATGCCTACCTGGATGACGTCCTCACCGCGCAGGAAGCCGTCGCGGATGTTGCCCGACATGAAGTAGCCCGCGTGCGACCAGTAACCCCAACCGAAGTAGCTGTAGTCGAGGTGGGCGTCGCTCAGGTCGCCTACACGGCTCGGCCCACCCGCCGCGTGGGGCCTCGGCCTACCGCCGCCAGCTGGGATGTCCTGGAATTCATCGCCCGGGTCGTGGACCACATCCCCGAGCCCTCCCAACAGATGACCCGCTACTGGGGCTTCTACGCCAATGCCGCCCGCGGCAAGCGGCGCAAGAAGGCCGATGAAGGCAAACAGGCGAGCCCGGGGCCAAGACCCGAAGAAGAAGACGACTTCACCCGGCAAGCACGGCTCAGTTGGGCGAAGCTGATCAGAAGGGTCTATGAGGTCGACCCATTGTTGTGCCCATTCTGTGGCGGTGAGATGAGGGTTCTCGCCTTCATCACCGACTTTGTCACCGCCAGGGCGATCCGGCGAAGCCTGAAGCTGCCGGCCCAAGAGCCCGAGCCTCTGGCCCATGGGCCACCGCACGAGCTCGAGCTCTTCGAC
>CALILB010000138.1 GCA_938016625.1 uncultured bacterium
AGCGACGACGGCACACTCCTTCTTCTCACTCATCAGACTGGACAGTCGACCTCTGAGCCCTGGGTCTGGTCGATCGATACCGAACCTCCGCAGTTTGTCGGACGACTCGGCGAGCGCTCACTGGGTGACAGCGCGGGGTTGGATCCCGTCGAAAGGCAGCTGGCATACGAGGCACCCGGAGTGGTGGTGTGGTGGCGACTCGGATTGCCCGTTCTAGGCGAGCCGACAACGCTGAGAAACGAGATCGAGACTCGGAACATTGGCATCCGGTTCGACCCCAGCGGCCGGTGGCTGGTCTCGAACCCCTTTCAATCCGCGCTGTCCTTCTGGCCTCTCGAAGGACCGTATCCGATCGTAATTCCAGGGCAATCAGCGAGCAGTTTGATCTTCGATCCCGCTGGACGATCGCTCACCATCACCAGCGGAGGCGAGGTGAAGACCCTGTCGCTCGTCGGTGAGAGCCCGGAGCAACCCAAGCTCGCTTTCAGTATCCCGGACCGACCCTACCTCGGCCGTGTGGCGATGTCGCAGGGTGCCGACTATCTGGCGGCGGCCTACCGAGATCAGGGCCCCGGCACGTCGCCGGCGTTGATCACCGTTGCAGACGGATCGGTCGAATACCTGCCCGGAGGCTTCGAAGACCAGGCAAGGGGAATCGATTTCAGCCCCGACGGTAGGCTGTTGGCCGCAGCGGGAGGTCAGTTCATCGCCGAAGAGAATCAGATCCGGGTTTGGGACGTGGCGACACGGCAGCTCGTCGCGGTTCTCGATCCGGAAGCCAGGCTGATGTGGGAGACGGCTGTCTTTGCCAGCTCGGAGGAGGTTTTCTGGGTCCACATCGGCTCGGATCTGAGGCTGTGGAATCTTGCTACAGGCAGCGACGAGTCACTCTACGACGGTTACGTGCGGGGGGGTGTGCAGGCCAGTGCAGATCGGCGCCGTGTGATCTTCGGTGTTCGGGAGCCACCTGGGAACGAGTTGATGCTGCGGTTCCTTGATCTCGATACCGGGGAGACGCAGTTATTGTCCTCACACGGATCGAATCTCTCGGACTGGCAGATCGATTCAACCGGCGAATTCCTGGTCACCGCCGATAAAGTCGGGCTTATCCGAGTTGGACCTGTCACGGGAGAGGAACCGCATCTGCTCTACGGGCATGAAGGGCCAATCGGAACCGTTAGGATCGATCCGCTCGGTCGTTGGATCGCTTCTACCGGCGCCGACAACACCTTGCGGCTCTGGCCGCTACCCGATCCTTTGAAAACCCCGCTCCACAAGTTGCCCCACGACGAGCTGATCACCAAGCTCAAGTCGCTCACCAACGTCCGTCTGGTGGAAGCCGACGATGCCGAGTCCTCGACCGGATGGAAGCTCGATCTGGATCCGTTCCCGGGCTGGGCGACGGTTCCGACCTGGTACGACCGGAAAGAGCATCGCTGAACTCAAGATGCGGTAGACTCTCGGCAGTCATCCACGAGAGCACAGCAGGGTTAGGAGGTCGAGTACCATGATGATGGTTCGTCGGGCCTGGAATTTCTGCGTTAGCTTAGTATTGCTGGTTGCATCTGCCGGTTCCATCTCCGCGCAGCAGGGGGGCGGCGCTCTCTATGGAGCTGTTACGGACACCGATGGTTCCCGACTCCCCGGTGTCACTCTCAGCCTGACGGGCTTTGGCGAGCTCAAGGTCCAAACCAGCGACGACCTGGGTCAGTTTCGCTATCTCGGTCTCGCGCCGGGAACGTGGTCGCTAGAGGCCAAGCTCGACGGATTCTCCACCATCGACTACCCGACGATCAGTATCGAGGCTTCACGCAGCACGACGATTGCGATCGGCCTGATCGCCGCGATCCAGGATGCCATCACCGTAACCGCCGAGAGTCCCCTGCTCGATGAGCGCAAGGTCTCGACCGGCACGACCCTGAGGCAAATCGAGCTCGAAAAGTTGCCGATGGCACGCGATCCGTGGGCCGTCCTGACCCAATCGGCAGGCGTTCTGGTCAATCGAATAGACGTCGGCGGCGCCACCAGCTCGACGCAGGCCGGGTTCCGCGGCCTCGCTACCGACAGCGGTCAAAACGACTACGTGCTCGATGGAATGCAGATTACCGACAACACTCTCGGCAACGGCAGCCCCACCTACTATGATTTTGACCAGTTCGAAGAGCTCCAGATACTCACAGGTGGCAACGACGTGACCAAGAACACCCCAGGCATCTCGATCAGCCTGGTGACCAAGCGGGGCGCGAACGAGATGAGGGGCTCGGGTCGTTTTTTGCTGACGTATGGTGACGGCTACTTCGGCGTTCTCGAACAGGCAAATCCCGGTTTCGATCCAGACGACCTCGGTCCCGGCCAAGAGAACTTCGTCGGCAACACGATCGATCGGTTGATGGACTATGGTTTCGAGGCGGGTGGTGCCGCCTGGCGCGATCACGTCTGGCTGTGGGGATCATGGGGCCAGCGTCAGTTCAACATCCGAGCCGGTAACGCAGCTCCCGAGTTGCGGATCCTCGAGAACGTAGCCGTCAAGGTGAACGCGCAGCTGTCCGCGGCCAACTCCCTGGTAGCTTCATACAACAACGGTGACAAACGGGCGGCTGGGCGCAACGCGGGTCCGAATGTCGATCGCTCAGCCACCTTCAACCAGCGTGGACCGACCGGCATCACCAAGGTCGAAGACAGTCATGTCTTTGCCTCCAACTTTTTCCTCACCGGCAGCTACGGCTTCGTGGATGGGGGGTTCAGCCTCATCGCGCTTGGAGGAACCGGCCCCGACCATCCCCCGATTCCCGATCCCGGCGGCGAAGTCAACCTCGACGCTGACGGATTTCTGACCAACAATCGATCGCTTCAATTCTCGCGGCCAATGGAGGAGATCAAGCTCGACGCTTCCTACTTTTTGAATACCGGGGCACTCGGTCACGAAATCAAGTTTGGCGGCCGGATTCGCGAGACCAACAACACGGGTGGCTGGTCGTATCCCGGTCGCAGTCTCATCCACTATGCCGGCAACCTGGTGGGGGTACAGAACCCCGGTCTGCTAGCCGCCTTCGGGCTGCCGCCAGAGCGCTTCATGGATGCCCACGTGGTTTATGCCTACCGGGCCGGTGTTGCGCCGACCGAGGTCAACAACAATAGCCTTTGGGTCCAGGACACCATTACCTGGAGTCGCTGGACGGTCAACGCCGGTCTTCGCTACGACCAACAGGACGGCAAGAATCTGCCCGATGCGGTCGCGGCCAACCCCGGATTCCCCGAGATCATGCCCCCGATCGATTTTCCGGGTAATGATGCCGGCGGGTTTTCGTGGGCCACGTTTGCGCCGCGAATCGGTGTCACCTACGCCCTCGGTGAGGAGCGCAGGACACTCATTCGCGGCAGCCTGTCGCAGTTCCCCGACTCGCTGGACCACACCGTCATCTTCCGGACCAACCCCCTGCGCGGTGCATTTGCAGGCCTACTCTTCTTGGACGATCCAGGTGGATTCGATGCCTTCTACGACGACGGCGAGCAGCTTGCGGTGCTGGGTGGATTTGGCTTCGATCCGGACGACCCAACCGCACTATCGAACCCAAACGTCACCGATCCCGATCTCGATCCTGGACTCTTGACCGAGCTGGTCCTTGGTGCAGAGCATGCTTTTCTGCCCGAGTTTGTGACCGGTTTGAACCTCACCTGGCGAAGAAACGATCGTGTTCACGACGAACAACGGCTTTTCGAGGACCGCACCACTGGCGAGGTTCGCACGGCGGGAGCGGATGAGTACATATTCGATCGAAGTTTGTTCGGCGAGCTGCCCGATGAGACTCCCTACTCCTACGATACGTTTGCGGCGAATCCGAATCTGGCGAACACCGGCGGCTCCTTCCTGACCAACGGCGATCGCCAGGCCGAATCGTTTTCGGGATCGATCACCCTGACCAAGCGGTTGTCGAATCGTTGGATGGCCCGCGGCTTCATCAACTATGTGTTCAAGGAAGAGTGGAGCGTACCCGCCAGCTACTTCGACAACAACGATCCCAACCGCAGTGGACCCGATGTGATCGATGGCCAGGCGTTGTCTACCAATCTGAGCTCGAAGTGGCAGTGGAACCTCAATGGTATGTACCAGGTGGCGCCGGATCGTCGGTGGGGATTCAATGTTTCCACCAATCTGACCGGGCGTCAGGGTTATCCGACCGTGTACACCCGCAACACCGTCGGCTCGGACGGAATCGGGCGTCAGATCATGGTGGTCGAGAATGTAACCGATTTCCGCTACGACAACGTCTTTGTCGCGGATCTGCGCCTGGAGAAGGAATTTACCGCGACCGGCAGCACGACCTTCACCTTTAGTATCGACGCCTTCAACATCTTCAACGAAGGCTATGTCCTGGGGCGCACCACCAATCTAAATTCGAGGACCGCCGACTGGGTCAGAGAGACCCTGTCGCCCCGCATCTTCCGTCTCGGAGTTCGCATCAACTGGCGATAGCGGTGCTATCGACCTTGGTGCTGGGCCGTTGCCAGGGAACCGATGATCGGGCAGGTACTCGACCACTACAAGATCCTCGACAAGCTCGGTGAGGGCGGTATGGGTGAGGTGTATCGCGCCGAGGACTGGATAGGAGATCGCTTTTCGAGACCCCACCACTGCGGTTGGGTTTAGGGTAGTTGGTAGCTTCGAAGTTGAGCGATCTGGCTTGTTGGGCCGGATTCTAGCGGCCTGTAGAGGTGGGTGGTGAGGATCGAGTGGATGC
>CALILB010000139.1 GCA_938016625.1 uncultured bacterium
ATCTGATGCAGCTTGGAGTCGGTCCGAGCGAACACCTGGATGATCTTGCCGGAGTTCATCACCAGCACCACATGGACAAGGGAGCTGATGTCGGCGAACTCGATGCCATGGACCATGTCGAGGCCCCACGAATCGCCCTTGCGCGGCCGCAGCGCGAGCGCCGCGATGAGCCGTTTCTTCTGGCGGAAGCCGTACAGGCGCACTTCGGGATTGTCGTAGAGGTGTTGCACCCACGCGCGCCGCTCGACGCCCATGATCTCGGTGTCGAGCGTGACGATCTCGTCGACCGTCATCTCATCGTCTTCGACGAGCTCGCCGCGGTGGCCACCTGCGACCGCCAAATCCTTGACCTCGCGCTCGAGCATGGTGAACGAGATCCCGGGCGCATAGCCGAGCAGTCTCAGCAACGGGCCGGAGTCGTTGGTCGCGTGGGCGACGAAGCCGGTCGCGCCCTTCTCCTTCAGTGCACGGATCGTCGAGAAGTACAGGGGCCGAGCAATAGAGCCCTTCCGAAAGTCCTTGTCGATGATCAGCACGTCGAGGTAGGCGATATCGCCGAAGCTGTGAGTGTTGAAGAACCCGGCGAACTTGCCGTCCTTTCTGGCCACCATGCCCAGGTGTGGCTGGGCGTGCGACAGCTCGAGGTCTGAGCGAACGAGGGGCCACTCCTCTGCAGTCATGAGGCGGTCGATGTCGGCCCAGTCCGTGTCGAGATCGAGAGGCGCGAGATCGGGGCGCCCAGAGAGCCACATCCCATTCGAAAACGCGCCAGACAGCTTCTTGAGCCAGACGAACAATGCTTTACCTCACGCGGGCTTAGCCGCACAGCGTATAGCGATCATGATTCCGTTAACAACTGTTGCGGGCGTAGGAGAATACCTCGTATTCGTGTTGGTCGTCGCAGATCCGATGGCCATTTTGATTTGATGAGTTTACCCGTGGCGCCGCAGAGACCGCAGCGCTTCGCAGTTGACACTCTTTTCTTGCGCTGAGCCGGGTCCGGCACGCTGTCATCCAACTTGCATCTTGCAGGCCTGGTACCGCTAGAAGCTGTAGATCGCGGAGATCGAGGCGGTGTTGACTGGATCCGAAACATCGATGCCGAGATCAATCTGGAAGCGTTTGAAGGCGATGCCGAGTCCGCCCGCGAGGTGGAGCTCGCCGGAGCCGGCATCCAGCACTGCCTGGGCGACGTAGTCGCCGCCGCTATAACCGATCCGGTGGGCCGGATCCAGCCACGCTCCGAGACGGAGCGCCACGATCGGCCTCGAGTCGAGGAACGCGTACTCGCCCCCGAGTCGCCACTCGTTGCCGTCGTCCAGCTCGAACTCCGGCGGCGCACCGGTGCTCTCCAGGATGTCCGAGTAAGTTACCCGGTCCCACTCGAAACCGATCGTGACGCGGCCGTCGCGGGAGCGGAACGAAGCCCCTACACCAAAGACATCCGGGAACTCGACCTCTCCCGATCCGAACTGCAGGAGCTCGCCGGCGCTGTGCGAGTCGTGTACGGGTCCCGCGCGGACCTCGGACACGCTCGCGAGATGGGGACCCTCCCGGATGACGCCCCCCAGGCTCCAGCTCTCCGTGAGCCGCAACAGAATGCCAACCAGCCCCACGAGATCACTGTCGTCGAGGTCGACCGCCATATATTGCACCAGCAGCTCTGGCGCGAACAGGCTCTCGGCGTGGTAGAACTCAAAGTCGGTCGGTTCATCGGAGGCGTAAGGAGCGAAGGACTCCGTGAGCGCCTCCATGCTGCCATCGAAGTAGCTCACGCCCACCCCGAGGCTGAGCTTTTCGGTGACGCGGTAGGCGCCCGTGATGCCGTAGCTCACGATTTCGAGGTCGATCGCCTTGCGCAAATCCCAAGAGCGCGCCCGGCTGCCTGGGAATCCCGGCCAGGGACCGGCGAAGAGCGCCCCGGTCTCGCCGTAGTACTCGTAGTTCGCCAACTGGTGGCGGTAGAAAGCGAGCGACCACCTCCGTGCCGAGTGAACCAGCGACAGGAACGACAGTCCGCTCAGCTGCTGGGACGACTCACCTACCCGCAATCCGGGCGAGACATCCAGACCTTCGCCGGTCGGCGGGCCGAAGATCCGGCCGCCTTCGACATTCGGCGTCGAATAGTCCCAGTACCGTCCTTCGAGTGAGATCTCCGGCTCGACCAGCTGCACGAGGCCTGCTGGATTGGCGACGGCGGCCGTGGCGTCGTCGGCGAGGGCGACAAAGGCGCCGCCGAATCCCATGCTCCTGGCACCTGGGTTGGAGAAGCTGAATTCGAGCGCCGGGAGGGACTCTTCTTGGGCCGCCACCTGGGCCGCAGCGGCCAGGCAGGCCGCCAAACACAGACACACATGGCGAAGCTGGAGCACGGTAGGCACCGCGTCGTCCGGGCCGACGAATCAGGCTAGCACCGTACAAGTCGTCATCGCGCCACCCGATGGGGTGGTGTCGCCCTGAGGCACCCCAAAAGGTTGAACCGTCCAGCTCATCGCCAAAAACACCAGCTGAGGGTCCAAAACCACCAGCTCATCGCCAAAATGACAAGGGAGAATCCACCCGAAGGGTCAGACCGTCGGAGCGGCCGAGACCGGCGGTGACGGTCTCACCCCTTCTCGATGATCACTTCGACCCGGCGGTTCTGCTGCCGGCCCAATTCGGAAACTCGGGGAAGAACTTGCTCAACGGGTCATCGAGCGAAAGCTCTCCTTGTTGATGCAAGATTCTCTTGTTGCTCACCACACATACGGCATCTGAAAAACACAAAAATACCCGAACACGAGAAAGGCAATGGCCAGGCACACGGCAAACATCCAGTGCGGTTTGAGTATCATCCGCGCATCTCTTGACAACATTCTCGGCATGATGAAATAGAGTCCAAAGAACACCCACAACGCTTGAAACGGAGTTAGCAACAACCCCTCGAGAATGGCGGCGGTTTTCACGAGAAAAACCGGTTTCAAACCAAAAGAGTAGACAATAGTCATGCTAGTCAAGAAAAAGAAACCTAGGAAGAATCGAAACTGGGACCTCCACTCGAGTTTCTCGTCAAATTTTGGCAGACAGATCCGAAAGGAGTCGGCGAGCAATCGTGGCCAGCCGGCGAGCTGTCCTACCTGTGTGCCGATGAGAGCACAGGCACCGGCGATCATGAACAGCGATCCACCGAAACTGCCCCAGCGAGACGAGAACACCGTCGCGAGTGTCGTCGCCACCTGTGGGCCCTCCGGCGCCAATCGGTGGGGACGCAAAACGCCAGCGCCGGCTATCAAGAAACCCACGGTCGTGACGACGCCCAGGATCATCGCGAGGCTGGCGTCCGCATAAACCACATGGCACCAGCCCCTGATCTTGCGCGCTGTGGCACTGGACATATCTTTGAGCATGGCTTCATCCGCTGGCTTTCCAAAACCACGTCCCGCGGTGGCGCCATAACCCGCACCAATTACCCAATAGGTGTACCAGACCTGACTCGCAAAACCGCCGGCAGCCCAGCCCAATAACGGCAGTATTTCTTTCCACGGATTGCCCTGGATTCCCTCTCCGGATAGCGCCCAATCCGGCACGGAGGGTACGTCGAACAACAATCCGTCAATAATCACCCGAATTCCCGGGAAAACTGTCGCCGAAATATAAAGAACTCCGAGGACCACAATCAGGACGAAAAGACTCATGACGATCTTCATGAAATCAAAGACATCAAACCAGACCACGACGAGGGCAAAGATGGTCACCAGCCATCCCCCGATCATGGGCGAGATACCGGTGATGCTGTACACGAAAATTCCGGCTGCCGCGGCAATTGAACCGATGGAGATGGTCGCGGCAGCTGATTGTGCGACGAGTGTGATCCAGACACCCCAGTTCCTTGGGCCCGGCATGCGCGCGATCATGTCGATCATGCCTTCACCGGTACAGACGGTGTAGCGCGCGCCGGCCATCCCGATCCAGTATTTGAGCACCACGCCGACGATGATGGCCCACAGGACGGTCGGCCCGAGGATCGCGCCGACCCGGGTCGCCAGAATCACCTCGCCCGAACCGATGAACTCTCCCGCCCATACCAGCGACGGCCCGACGATGGCCAGGACGGCCAGTCCCGTGGGCGGCGTTTTCACGGAATTCACGGTGACCATTGTTTCATTGTCATCGCGCGCACCCGATCAGGGCATTGATATTGTCCGGAAGACACCCTGCACGACGCCACATACCACATCCTTTCGTCAAGGTAATGAGAGAAGGGTTGCCCACATGCAATGATGAAACAACTCTCATCAAACACGTACTGGGCCTCCTCAAGGCACAAAGCGGCTCGGTGGCCCAATAGGAAATTGGTTTTCTGGTTCAGACCTCGAGGCGTCGTTTTGAGGTCGCTGGAGGCTCACCCAGTTGTCTGGCTTGCTTGATTGGAGCAAGTCCTGGCACCCTGAAGCGTAGAGCGGAGAGATCTTCGTTCTCGATACGCTCATGTAACGGCCCAGCCGAGAAGCGCCTCGGACAACTTGGGCACTGAAGAGGTGAAGAGGTGCCACTCGATTACTGTGGCAATCGTAAGTCTCAAAAAATCAATTCTTTGAGAATCGGCTGGCACCGTTTCGGCACCTTTTCGCCTTTTCGGCTGGCGAAGCAAGGAGATGCACCCGCCCGTCCGGGTGGTGCGCGAGCCCACCCCTCGGCGCATTGCCGGTATGGCGGGTCTGGTGTAAGGGTAAGTGTTGGCCTCTTAGAGCACCGGGGAACCGGAGAATGACCGTTTTGTCGCCGGATTTGTCTGAGTTGCTGGCCACCCACCGCGAAGCTATTGTCCGCTACATCCGCGGCATGGTGCGCAATGACGCCGAGGCCGAGGATCTGACCCAAGAGACCCTTCTGCGCGCCTACGACAAGCTATCGACCCTGGAGGATCCCTCCCGGCTTGTAGCTTGGCTATACCGGATCGCCACCAATGTGACGCACGATCGCTTTCGTCAGGCCTCCTACCGCCATCGACCGGTACCTCTTGAGGAAGACGAAGCCGATGGCTGGGCGCCCGCCTTGTTGGAGATCGCTTCTGATTTCACGCCACGCCTCGACAAACTGATGGAGCAGAGGGAGATGAGCTCCTGTGTTCAGTGGTATATCGAGGATCTCTCCGACCCCTACAAGGCCGCGATTCTGCTGCACGACGTCCAAGGGCTGACGAATCCCGAAATCGCTGAGATGCTCGGGGTCTCCCTGGCCACGGTGAAGATTCGACTGCATCGAGCGAGTAGCAAACTACGCTCTGCACTCGGAGAGGGCTGCTCGTTCTCCAGAGATGACCGGGGCGTCCAGGTCTGTCGGCCAAAATCGCCTCGAAGGCACCAGGACACAGATTAGAGCGGAGGGTGTATCTCTTTTCGTCGCGATCTCGTCTCAATAGCTGAAGATGAGCAAACAACCAATCGAGACAAAGAGGAGCAAATCATGTCCGGCAAAAAGCGGAAATCGGCAACCAGCTGCTGCGGTGAGAAATCTCGCGGCCAGATCTGCCACTGCGATAAGCGATTCTGCTTGCCCATCCTAGGGCTCGTGGGGCTCGCCATCGTGGCTTCGCTGGTCGTCGGAAAGAGGCGTCCAAAGTGAATGACCAAAGGAGACGACCATGGCCACAATCCAGATGGTAGCGGAAGAGGACGCCACTGGAACCGTCAAGGAGATTTACGACGACATCAAGGCCCAGCTGGGCATCGATTTTGTTCCAAACCTCTACCGGGTGATGGCGCTGAAGCCCGGGTATCTCGAAGCCAACTGGAACAAGGTCAAGGCCGTGATGGTGGGCGAGGGCAAGCTGGATCGCCTGACCAAGGAGGTGATCGCCGTGGCCGTGTCGGCGGTCCACGGATGCCGCTACTGACTGGAGGTCCACACTTCCGCGGTGCGGAAACTGGGCTTGGACGATGAAGGCGTACTCGAGTTGATGGCGGTTGTCGACCTGTTCAGTGGCTTCAACAAACTGATGGACGGGCTCCAGGTGGAGCCCGATGAGAAGCCTTGGTACGGCTGAGGCTAGACGACACGGGTGCCGGGCGCACCCGATAGGCGATTGAGAAGCGCCTGCAGAATCAGAGGTGGGCAAAGCCAAAAGGAGGGACAAATGCCGATCCATTTCGAGGACCAAGATGTGGTTTCTGAAGCAGCAGGATTGCGTACTGCCCTGATCGTCCCCTGCAATCTGTGCCCTGCGGTGACCGTGGCCGTGCGAGAGAACAGGCCATTCATGCGTTTCTTCAGGAGTCCCGTGAAGTCGGCTCCTTTCGAGGAGTACCTCGAGG
>CALILB010000140.1 GCA_938016625.1 uncultured bacterium
CCGGTCAGTGCGGCCGATGGCCGACGAGGATGAGTCGCTCGCTGTCACGACGAAATGCCTCTCCCTGAAAATTGCCATAGAGATCGTCTACCTCGAGCCCTGTCCAGTCCAGTCCCATCACCACCTCTTCTCGGCTGTAGGCCCGCACGCTCTCGACAAAAGTCTGGACCTCTCGGCCCGGAGCGTGAACCCGGATACGTTTGTTGACTCTCTCCGTTCGGTGATCGAACCAGCGCTCGATCTCCACCTGATAGCCATTCCGGTCCTGGCTCTCTCGCGGCTGGAGATGACTGACGACGTAGTCACGATTGAACAGATCGATGAGAAATCTCCCTCCGGGCGCCAAAGAGCGGGCGATCTCCTCCAGCACTCGGAAGTTCTCGTGCTCGCTTTCGAAGTAGCCAAACGAAGTGAAGAAATTGAGAATCCAATCGAAGGTGCCGTCGGCAAAAGGCAGACAGCACATGTCACCTGCCACCCGCGGTAGTTTTGCGTTCTGGGTCAGCAGCGTCAGCGACAGATCGAAGCCGAGGGCGCGGTAGCCGCGCTCGCGGAGCACGGCGGTGTGACGCCCGGCGCCACAAGCGAGATCCAGAACCGCTCGCGGCTCGCTACCGGAGAAGATCCGGTCGACAAAATCAATGTGTAATTCGGCTTCTCCCCTGTTGCGGTGGGAGTAGAGATCCAGATACTCCTTGCCAAACCACTCCTTGTACCAGGCCACGAGGGGAATGATAGCGGGATAGAATCTCCTCGTCATGCTCCACATCGGCCCCGTCACCGTTGATCCACCGCTGATCCTCGCCCCCATGGCCGGGGTCACCGACCGGGATTTCCGCCTCATTGTGCGGCGGATCGGTGGTGTGGGGCTGGTGTCGATGGAGTTCATCTCCTCCCGCGCGCTGGTGGGTGGACACCGTCAGGCTACCGATGTGATGCACTTCAGCGAAGAGGAACGACCAGTTGCGATCCAGATCTACGGCTCGCAGCCCGAGACCATGGCCGAGGCGGCTCGTATCGTTGAAGCGGTGGGCGCCGACGTCTGCGATATCAACATGGGGTGCCCGGCAAACAAAGTGCTCAAGGGCTGCGCCGGGGCGGCGCTGATGCGGGACATCGACCTGGCCGAGCGGATCATCGCCGCCGTCCGGCAGGCGATCTCCATCCCGCTGACGGTCAAGTTTCGGCTCGGATTCAACGACCAGGACAAAAACTTCCTCGAGCTGGGCAGAGTCTGCGAGGCCAACGGTGTCCAGGCCGTCTCCATGCACGGCCGTACCGCCAAACAGATGTTTCGCGGCGAAGCCGACTGGTCCGAGATCGCCCGGCTGAAGGACGAGCTCTCCATCCCGGTGATCGGCAACGGTGACGTGCGGGAGCCCGACGATGCGCTCCGCATGCTGGCCGAGACCGGCTGTGACGGGGTCATGATCGGCCGCGGGGCGACCAAGAATCCCTGGGTGTTCCTCCAGATAGCGGCGCGGATGTCGGGTGGCCGGGTGCCGGAGCCGACGCTGGAGGACCGACGCGACCTCATCCTGGGTCATTTTCACATGGTGGCGGAGCGCGATCCGACCAAGCTCGCGCTGCACAGGCTGCGCAAGTTCACCGGCTGGTACACCCACGGTCTTCCCAACGGCCGTAAGCTGCGCCAGCAGATCAACCAGCTGCCCGATGTCGAGAGCTTTTTTGGCGCCCTCGAGAGCTTCTTCGACGAGCTGCTGGTCGGACGGGCGGCGTGAAGCCGCTGTGTAGCCTCAACGGCCGCATCTTGCCTCTGACCGAGGCTCGAATCGACCCACAGGACCGGGGCTTTCTCTTTGGCGATTCCCTCTATGAGGGGATAAAGGTACTCGACGGCACAATCCTCCATCTCGACCTCCACCTGGACCGCTTGCGTTCCGGCCTCGGCAGAGTAGACATCCCTTCGCCTGATGATCTCGAGCTCCGCTGTCACGAGCTGGTCGAAGCCTGTGGTCCCGACACCGGTTTTCTCTATCTCCAGGTCACCCGCGGGGTCGGACCACGATCGCATGTACCGCCACGCGACCTCGCACCAACGGTCCTGATTCTGCCTTCGGCCCCGGTCTACGACCCACCCGCGGGGCGACCCCGCAGCGCCGTCACGGCCCCAGACTGGCGGTGGCAGCACTGCGACCTCAAGACCAACAGCCTCATGGCCACCGTCCAGGGCAAGCTCCGGATGAGAGACTTACACGCCGACGAGGTGCTTTTTGTCGGCCCCGCCGGAGAGCTGCGGGAAGGGGGGAACACCACCCTGTTCGTTCGTCGAGACGACCTGCTCGAAACCCACCCCTTGGACGGCCACATCCTCCCGGGTATCACCCGCCGGATCCTGCTCCGGCTCGCCGACGAGCTGCGGCTACCGGTTGTCGAGCGGGCTCCGCTCCTCACCGACCGGGAGAGCTGGCAGGAGGCATTTCTGTGCGGCACCCTCACTGGGGTACAACCGCTGACCGTCCTCGACGACGACAAGGTGGCCGATGGCGCCGTCGGTGAGTGGACTCGAGATCTCGCCCGGGACCACGCCGCTCTCGAAGAGGAGCTGACCAGGCGGGGGGTTCCCCGATAGACGAACACCGGATCGAAGTCGAGCTCTCCCCGGAGCAGACGCTCGCCGCTGTCGAGGAGGCGGCGGATCACTGGGGTGCTGCCTGGGAGCCCCGCGGCTCGGGGGGCCGGCTCGGACTACCCGTCGTCCGCGGTCTCCACCGGGGAGTGTTGCTGGGATCGTTGACGGTGGAGCCCACAGATGGCGGCAGCGTGATCCACTTCGTGGTAGAGGACTCCCACCAGTCGGTCAACCGGCCGGCCTTTCTCGTCCTGCTGCTGGGCGCCCTCGGCGCCGGCGCCGTTATTCTCTGGCCGCTCTACCCGCCGCTGCTCGCCTTCGCCCCCGTCGGCGTGGTGCTGGCGCTGGCGGCCTGGCTGCTGGTGGCCTCACGGCTGAGGACCTCCGGACCCGAGGATTTCCTACAGCTGGTGGCGACCGTCGGGCAACAACTCCTCCCCGACCCGGAGAACTAGGTCTTACTCGTCACCTTCGGTCTGCCGAGGAATCTTGGCTGCTCCCCACCTGTTATAGAGTGTGACGGTGGTTCTTTGTCATGGGGGCGCCCTGGTTTCGACGGGAAACAGGACGGTCCGCAGGGTGCGTGTCGAGTTTCCGCTCGCCAAACGGAACCCTATAACTGCCAACGATAACTTGGCTC
>CALILB010000141.1 GCA_938016625.1 uncultured bacterium
GCCGGCGCCAGAAAGTCGGCGAATTGCATCTCCGCCACCGGCCGCAGACCCAAGAGCGCCGCACCGACACCACAGCCGACAATCGCCGACTCGGCCAGCGGTGTGTTGAGACAGCGCTTGGGACCAAATTTCCTGGCCAGACCGCGGGTGACGCCAAAGGCGCCTCCATACCGTCCGCCGACGTCTTCACCCAGGACAAAGACCGAGTCGTCCTCTTCCATCATCTCGGTCAGCGCCTGGCGCACCGCTTCGTCGTAGGACATCGACTTGCTCTCGGGGTCCGACGGCGGCTCGGGAACGGGCTGGTGACGCGGCGCGTAGACGTGGCTCCGGTAGTCTCCCGGCTCGGGCCAGGGAGCCGCGGCAGCCTCCTCGGCGGCGGCCTCGACCTGGGCCTGGGCCATACGCCGCAACCGCTCGCCCTCATCGGCCTGCAGAATCCGACTCTGAACCAACCGCCTGGCATAGAGGGCCACCGGATCCAACTCCGCCCAGGCTCGTCGCTCCTCTTCGAACTCGTAGCCGGCCACCCCCGCCCCGGGGCTGCCGTGGAAACGATCGTCGTCGTGGTGGGCATGCCCCGACCGCCGATAGGTCACCAGCTCGACCAAGCTCGAGCCCAGCCCCAGCCGGGCGCGAGCGGCCGCCCAACCGACCCCCGCCGCAATCTCGTCCGGGTCGTTGCCAAACAGCGTGATTCCCGGGATACCGTAGCCCATGGCCCTGACGGCGAAGCGTCGAGCTGCGGTCTGCTCGCTGACATGTGTTCCCAGTGCCCACTGGTTGTTCTCGACGACAAAGACCATGGGAAGCTTCTGCACGGCGGCAAAGTTGACGGCCTCGTGCCACTCCCCCATGCTCGCTCCCCCATCGCCAATGAACGCCACGCACACCCGGTCTTCCTTTCGCACCTTCAAGGCATGGGCCACACCCAGCAGGGTCTGGGCCGCAATGGCCAGGGGTGCCGCCGGAGGCACCACCCCACGGTCGAAATCCCCTACATGCAGATCCCTGCCGCCGAAAGGGGTCCCGGACTTGCCGTACTGAACCAGGATCGGCCCGATGGGATCGGGCGAGAACATGAGCAGGACCCCCGAATCGCGGATCGCCGGCGTGATGAAGTCACCGCGGTAGGTCTCACCCTGTCCATACTCCGGATAGCGCCTCAACCTGAGCGCCGCACCTGCGATGGCCTCCTGACCTGTCGAGCGGAATCCCTTCTGGGGCGACGGATAGTCTTTCCACGCGACCTCTTTGCGGTCGAAGGCCGTCTTCAGAAAATTGTCGAGCGCTCGGGTGAGAAGCATGGTCCTGAAGACGAGCATCTTCTCCTCGACGGTGATCGAGGCCTTGATGCGACGGCGCTCGAAGAAACCCCGCACCTGGGTCACCAGCTCTTCGCGGGTCCAGGCGACCGCCTGCTCGTGGGTCACAAAGGGATAGAGCCGCTTGGGCCCGAACTCCGGGCCGGTGCGGGATCGCGCTCCGATCCGCTCCAGGAGAGCGGCCTCGAGCTCCTCCTCCGAGCTCACTCGCGGCAGATCACGGATCAGAAAAGGGGCTTCCAAACTCAGGAAACCGTGGAGCTCCTCGAGGAGCCCCGGGGGGAGTCGCGACGCCGCAGGATCGGTCATTCGCGACGTAGTATAACGACGGGGTCGTCGGGACGGCGATGTCTTGTGGTTGTGATAGAAAGGAGACCGACCGCCTCAGGAAGTGCCGGAAGTCGAACCAGGGATGGGAATGATCCCGACGGCCTGAGGCGGCCGAGCTCCTTTTAAAGCCGAAGTTCTTCTCACGAGCGGCCGGCAACGGTCGCCGCTTCGCTTGGTGCCCTTTCTGTCGTGCCGATCTTGCCCGAGTTTTGCCACAGCCGCCGCATCCAATTACCGACACCTTCCACCGCGACGCTGACAAACGGCAATACCAACAGGGTCAGAAACACAGAGGACATCAGTCCTCCCATCACCGTTCTCGCCAGCGGATAGTAGAAGACTCCACTGGTGGCCGGACCGCGGATGGCCAGCGGCACCAGACCGATGATGGTCGTTGCCGCCGTCATCAGGATCGGACGCAGGCGATCACGGCCCGCTTGCAGTATCGCCTCTTCCCGTTCCATACCGGTGCGGCGGAGGTTATTGACATGATCCAACAGGACGATGCCGTTGTTGACCACGATGCCCATCAGGATCAGTATTCCGATCTGCGACATGAGGTTGAAGCTGGTGCCGGTGGCCGCCAGTGCCCAGGCCACACCCGGCAGGGCAAACGGGATCGAGAAGAGAATGGCGAACGGTTGCGACAACGACTCGAAGAGCGAGGCCATCACCAGGTAGACGAGCACCAGGGCCAGTAGAAAGTTGACCCCCATCTGCGAGCTCTGATCCTGCTGCTCGACGATCCGGTCGTTCCATGACCAGGAGTACCCCGGCGGCAGATCGAAGGCGTCCATCAGCCCGGCGATCTCCTTCTGGGTGTCTTCCCAGTCCTCCCCATCGTAGGTGGCTCGCACCGCCACCCGCACCTTGCGGTTCTCGCGCATGATCTCGCGTGGCTTGGACACGATCTCGAAGGTGGCGATATCACCCAGCAGGAAGGGCTGCTGGCCGTCGTCACCACCACCGATCTGGATCTTTTTCAG
>CALILB010000142.1 GCA_938016625.1 uncultured bacterium
TGCCCGAACATGGCGATCGACCCCGAATTGCTCGAGATTTTGGTCTGCCCCAAAACCAAGGGGGAGTTGGAGGTCGTACCCCTGCCTGAAGAGGTGAGGAAGGACCTGGTGGAGAAGTACCGAGAGCATTTTCGCGACGAGGCACCGGTCGTCGAAGATGGTCTCTACTCACCCGACTCTCAATTGGTCTACCCGATTGTCTCCGATATCCCGATCATGCTGATCGACGAGGCCCTTCCCGCCTCGGTCATCGGGCGGTAGCAGCCCGTGGTAGAAATCCCGTGGGTCGCGTGCCAGGGATCTGCGTTCGCAGGCAAGGCGGGTCGAGGACAGCGATGCGGTGTCATCGTTGACGAGGCCCAACGCCGCATGCGGGCGCAAACCCCTGGCGCCCTCCGGGTTACGAGCGGCTTGGGTCCATCTGCGGCGTTGCGCTCCCTGCGGCATAGTCACCACTATGCCTCAGTCGCGCGCCTTGCATCTGGGCCCAAGGCGCTCGTAACGCGACCCGCGGGATTTCTACCACGGGCTGCTGGCATCGGCTTGCCCAAAAATCCAATTCATTTCCCTTTCCGAGCGGCGCTATCCGTCGCAGAGGTCTGAGCCGGTGGAACGCCTGGACGTCCTGCTGGTACGTCGACAGCATTTCGCGAGCCGCGAGAAAGCCCGGCGCGCGATCATGGCGGGCCAGGTCGAAGTGGAAGGGAGACGGGTGGACAAGCCGGGAACCTCGATCGCCGACAACGCCGACGTCAAGGTGATCGGGCCCAAAGAGCCATTTGTCTCGCGCGCCGGCCGCAAGCTGGCCCACGCTCTGGACCACTTCGAGCTCGACCCGCAAGGCTTCACCTGTTTGGATGTGGGGGCCTCCACCGGCGGCTTTACCGACTGTCTTCTGCAACGTGGGGCGAGTCGGGTTTATGCCGTGGACGTAGGCTACGGTCAGCTCGACTTTTCCCTCCGCAACGATCCGCGGGTGGTGGTCATGGAGCGGGTCAACGCCCGCCACATGCAGCCGGACGACATCCCCGAGTCCTGCGACCTCATTACCCTCGATCTCTCCTTTATCTCACTGGTCAAGGTGGTGCCGGCAGTCCTTCCCTTTCTGCCTCTGGAAGGTTGGCTCCTGGCGCTGATCAAACCCCAGTTCGAGGCCGGTCGGGAGCAGGTAGGCAAGGGCGGAGTCGTCCGTGACGAAGCGGTAAGACGCCGAGTCGTCGAGCAGCGCACGGCAGATCTGGCTTCCTCGGGACTGGGCGTGGTGGGTATAGTTGACTCTGAAGTCCCCGGAGTCTCCGGGAATCGTGAGACCTTTGCCCTGTTTCGGCAATCGAAATGACCGAGAATCGTTTTCGGCGAGTCGCGGTAGTACCCAAGCAGGTCAGTGGCGAAGCCCTGCGTGCAGCCGCCGAGCTCGCCGACTGGCTGAGCCGCCGCGGCGTCGAGGTAGCGCTGGAGAAATCCATCCCCCAACCCGGTGGCCGGAGTGCGACCCACATCTACGACCCCAGCGAGCAATACGACCTGGTCGTGGTGTTGGGCGGGGACGGCACCATGCTCTCGGTGGCCCGGGAGCTGGGCGAGAAGGTTCCCATCCTCGGCGTCAACCTGGGCAATCTCGGCTTTTTGACCGAGATCGGGCGGGCCGAGCTCTATCCGGCGCTGGTCGACGCCCTGTCGGGCCGCTACGAGATCGAAGAGCGGGTGCTTCTCGACGTGGAGCTTTGTCGTGCCCGTGGCGACAAGACCGAGTACCGGGTGCTCAACGACGCGGTGATAACCAAGAGCGCGCTCGCTCGGATCGTCGAGTTGACGCTCAAGGCCGACGGGCGACTGGTCTCGACCTACCGGGCCGACGGTCTGATCATCTCGACGCCCACCGGCTCGACCGCGTACAACCTGTCGGCGGGCGGGCCGATCGTCTTCCCGCAGCTACCGGTGGTGGTGGTGACGCCCATCTGTCCTCACACCCTCTCCCAGCGGCCGATCGTGGTGCCCGATTCGAGCTCGGTCGAAGTGACGCTCGAGACACCCCGCGAAGAGGTGTGGCTGACCCTGGATGGCCAAGAAGGAACGGCGCTTGACGTGGGCGACAAAGTCTGTGTCAAGCGCTCGGAGGACACGGTCCATCTGGTCAAGACCACTGGGCGAACCTTCTACGATAGCCTGCGCCACAAACTCCATTGGGGAGAGTAGGGTCCAATATGGTCAGCCTGCACTTCTCACCGCCCTTCTACTGCAGCGGCGTATCTGCCCGCATCTGCGGCGTTATGCTCGGTCGGGCCTCCTCAACGTACTTCGAGTACGCCTTCGCAGGCCCTTCCTCGCAAGCCTTGCATCTACAGGCACCTACGCCGCTTCGCTACGAACGGCGGTGAGAAGTGCAGGCTAGCCGGCGACCCGGCAGGTTCCGCCGCTGGCTGCTCCGTCCGGCGATGTGGGGCATCGCCCTGGTGGCGATCCTGGTCTTCTGCGCCGGTCTCTTTCTACGCAGCGAATACCTTTCCGAGCTCATCAGGGAGCGTCTGGTCCTCGAGGCCGGCCGCTTTCTCGAGCGGGAGGTGGAGATCGAGACCCTCGATTTTCGCCTGCTGCCGCTCTGGGTCGAGGTCGGGGGCGTGAAGATCGGTGGGCCCGAGCCGGACGACCTTCCCATCCTCGAGATAGAACGGGTCTTTGTCGAGGCCGAGCTCTTTGGCTGGGGCCAACCGGCGGTGGCGCTGCGGCAGGTAAGGGTCGACTCACCCGTTGCCCGTCTCGATGTGTTCGAGGAGGGTGGTCGTAACTGGCCGCGCTTCAAGAAGGAGCCTCGATCGGAGCCCCGGAGAGTGCCCCTGCAAATCACCATCGACTACCTCGCGGTCGAGGACGGGGTCTTCGAGCTCGACCACGAGAAGATCCCACTGGCCCTGACCGCACGCGCGGTCCAGGGGTTCATGTCGGGCGGGCCGGGCCTCCACATCCAGGGGCGGGTCGCCGCCCAGGAGGTCGAAGTCACGCTGCCAAAGGCCCGTCCCTTCCTCGGTGCCGTGGGTCTCAAGGTGGGCGTCGACCCGGGGCGGATCGAGCTCGCCGGCGGCCGGGTAAGCGGACCCGATATCACCGCTGCGATCCAGGGGCACGCCGGCTGGAAGGACGACCGGGAGATCACCGTGCGGGTGCAGGCGGCGGGCTCGACCTCCTTTTTCAGACAGATCGGTTACCTCGAGGATCAGGTCGATGGACCCTTTACTTTCGAGGGCGGGGTCGTCTGGCGACCCAAGAACGTCGACATCCAGGGTGAGCTCCGGTCGCCTTCTCTCCGGGTTCTGGATCGCCGGGTCGACGACGTGGTGTTGACGGCAACCGGCACCGAGAAGAGCTTTCGCCTCGGTCTCAAGAATGCGATCTACGGTGGCGGCCGGTTGGCCGGTGGTGTGACCTTCGACGACAGCACCGACCAGCGGACAATGGAAGTAGATCTGTCGCTCGAAGGCGTCGACCTCGAGCGACTCCTCGACGACCAGAATATTCCGGTCGATGGGCTCACTGGGCGGGTCTATGGTGTTTTCGACTACCGCTTCGAGGTGGGTCGGGCAAAGGAGGGTGTGGGCTGGGCCGATTTGAAGATCGAGCCACCCAGAGAGCAGTCGGCAGGCTTGGCCGTGACCGGCACGGTACCGGTTTCGATCGAGGGAGGCGTGATTCGAACCGTCGCCGGCGAACTGAATGCAGGGGCGCAGCGGGTGGTGGCGGAAGGTTTCTACGACCTCGACTCCCATTTGGGCCGCTTCGACTACGAGATCACGACCGACCATGCACCCGAGCTTCTCGGTCTTCTGCCCGGCCAAGAGAACGTGGAGACACCACCACTCTGGTATCCCAGTGCCGGTTACGGCGAGGCGGTGGGCACATTGTTCCTGGAACCGGGAAACCTCCATACCGAGCTCGGCTTCTCACTGTTCGACGTCAGCACTCCCGGGGTCACCGCCGACGAAGTGAGGGCCACGATGGCCATCGCCAAAGACAGGGTGGAGCGTCTGCGGGTGGAGCTCAGCCAACCCGGCGCCGGGCTCATCGTCAGCGGTAGCTTCCCGCTCGGTGAGACGGAGACCGGTGCGCCGACGGTTCCGTTCTATCTAACAGTCGATGCCGTGGGCTGGCCTCTGGCCGATGCACGGGCCTGGCTTCCCTTCGAGCTGCCGTTGGACGGCAGGGTGACCGGAGCCCTCGAGCTCTCCGGCGACCTGGAGCGACCGGTCGGAGAGCTGCGAGCCGAGCTCGAGCCGGCCATCCTGGGTGGCGTGGAATACGGCATTCTGCGGCTCGATCTGGACTTCGACCCCGACAGGACCAGCTTTCGCAGAGCGGTGTTGGCGACCGAAGCCGGCGACATAGTGGTCGAAGGGGCCATCGACAACGAGGACCAGACCCTCAATTTTGTTATCGACTCGATGCCGCTCGAGCTCGACAGTCCGCCATTCAGTGATCTGGTGACGACTCCCTTGACCGGCCGCCTCGAGGCCAGTGGCGTGGTGGGCGGCACCCTCGTTTGCCCGACCCTCGAGGCCGACCTCCAGTGGCGGGATCTGGCCGTCGGCAAAGAGGTGCTGGGCGAGAAGGGTGGAGCCCGGGCCCGCATCGAGTGGAACGGCACCGACCTGGCTCTGGATGGAGACCTCTTCGGTCTCCTCTTGATCAGCGGCGGTGGTCGTCTGGACCAGGAAGCGGCGGATCTTCTCTTCCAGGTCGAGGGGACCGATCTCCACGCCATCGTTCAGCTCACCCGGGAGGAGGAGGTACCCGAGTTCACCGGCCGGTTCTCGGGTGAGGTTGAGGTGGTGGGGATCCTGGCGTCGGAGGAGCCCTGGAGCAAGGTCGTCCGTCTCGACCACTTCGAGGCCGACTATGCCGGGCATCGGGTGGAGAATCTCGAGCCGGTGGTGGTGCGGCTGGAGGACGAGGGCGTCCGCATCGACTCATTCTTTGTCGCCGAGCCCAATGGCTCGACCGAGTTGTTTGTGGGCGGTCTGGTGCGATCGGACGAGGCCAGGACGCTCGATCTCCAGCTCCAGGGCAGTCTCGAGAGCCGCTGGTTCGATCTCGTCTTGCCCGATCTCGGGCTGCGCGAGGGTCAGTTCGATGTGCTGGCAACCGTGGGTGGGACGGTCGAGCGACCCGTCCTCAACGGTCAGGGAGCGATATCGGATGCGCGACTGGTCAGCACCCTGCTGCCGCACTCGCTCGAGCGGGTCAAGGGTCTCATTCTCTTCTACCCGGACCAGATCGTCGTCGACAACCTGGCGGGCCGGATGGCCGGTGGCCAGGTAAAGGCGACCGGTGCGCTCGGTCTTCCCGATCCCGAGGCAACCGAAGTTTTCGATTACCGCCTCCAGGTGGTCGGTGATGATCTCAACGTGCGCTTCCCGGAGGGTTGGCTGTCGCGTGGCGACGCCGAGCTGGTCTTGATCTCGACAGACGAAGGCAGGCAGATACGAGGCAGCATCGATCTCGAGCGTGCGATGTACCACCAGGATGTCCCCATGGGTGTGGGTCAGATGTTGCAGGGCCTGTTCGCCAGAGAGCGTGTGCAAGTGGAGACAGCCAACCCGATGCTGGCCACGACTCAACTCCAGATCAGCATCGATGGCCCCCAGGCGTTGCGGGTGAGCAACAACCTGGCGGATCTCAGTGGTGACCTGGACCTGGTGGTGCGCGGCACTGCCGCCCGCCCGGTGATCTTTGGGCGGGTCGACATCGACAGGGGAAGCACGCTCGAGTACGGGGGTAATAAATACAGCATCGAGCACGGACGGCTCAACTTCGCCAATCCGTTCCGCATCGAGCCGGTGATCGATCTGGCGGCCACCACCCGGGTGCGTGAGTACAACGTCACCCTCAACCTTTCGGGCTCGCTCGACCGGCTCAACGCGACCTTCTCCTCCGATCCACCGCTTGGCGACCTCGAGGTTCTGGCGCTCCTGACCACGGGTGAGGAGTCCCTGGCCCGTGTCGGCACGACCGAGCAAGATGCTGCGGGAGTACGTGCCACCTCTTTGCTCTATGGCCAGGCCTCCTCCCTGGTCTCCGAGCGCACACGCAAGTTGTTTGGTCTGGATCAGTTTCGTATCGAGCCGCTGACCTCGGCCACCGGTGAGCCCTCGTCGACCAGATTCACAATCGGCGAGCGCCTGTCGAGAGACGTTTTCGCCACCTACTCATTCGATCCATCGACCACCGAGCAGTGGATTCTCCAGCTCGAGTGGTCGGTGACCCGGGGAATGACGCTGGTTCTGACCCAGAACGGCGACGACAGCTATTCGGTCGACGTCCGCTGGCAGAAGAGCTTCTGACGGGGCAAGCCGTGGTCTGTCATAGCGCAAGAGCCCAACAAAGCCGGCCGGCGGTAGCCGGTTGCGTCGCACTGGTGCTTTTGTTGCTGGCGGTCGGCTCCGGCCGGTCGTACGCCACCGGCCTCGTCAATCGAGTGGAGATCCGCAGCGACGCGCCGCTCGGTCGGGTCCAGGATGTCGAGGAGCTTGTCGAGGTCCGTGTGGGCGACCTCTTCGATCCGGCCGCCGTGGCGGAGAGTCTTCGCGCCCTCCAGGCTTCGGGCCTCGCGGGCGAGATCGAAGCCTTCGCCCTGCCGTCACCGGACGGTGGGATGGATGTCGCCTTCGCTCTGTGGAAGCGGATCCAGGTCCAGGAAGTCCGCATCGAGGGGGAGTCGGGAATCAACGAAGCCGAGCTGAGAGAGGTGCTCGAGATGCAGCCGGCCCAGCCCCTGTATGAGACGCAGGTCGTGCGCGGTGTCTACCGTCTGCAGGCGCTGTTCGAAGAGAGCGGTTATCTGGCGGCGCGGGTGCGGGTGGGAGTGGATGTGGACAAAGAGCTCAAACAGGCCATTGTGGTCTATCACATCGACAGTGGGACGCCGTTCACGGTCGGGACCGTGACCTTTGAGGGCAATATCTCCCCTTTTGGCGAGGAAGAGCTCCACGAGCGACTGCGGGCGGGGCCGGAAGAGCGCTATAGCCAGCGAACGGTCCGCGCCGACGCCGACCGATTGGAGGGTTGGCTCATCGAGCGCGCCTACCGGTTGGCGCTGGTGGAGCGGGCCCGAGAGGAGATCGACTGGGAGAACGAGACAGTCGACCTCGTCTATCCCATCTCCGTCGGCCCCCGCTTCGAGATCGAGGTAACCGGGACCGACCTCAAAGTCCTGAAAAAGAGGGATCTCATCCCCTTTCTTGGCCGCGAGCGGTACGACGAGGTCATGCTTCTCCAGTCCACGTCTCGCATCCGCAGCTTCTACCAGCGCCAGGGTCACTATCAGGTGCAGGTCGACTGGGAGGAACAACGGTCGGAGGAGACCCTCGAGCTCAGCCTGACCGTAGTGCCCGGACCCGTCTACAGGCTCGAGTCGGTGGAGTTGACCGGCAACGAGGCCATCTCCGAGCTCGTTCTGACCCCGCTGGTCCTGAGCTCGCCACGCCGGCTCTTTGTCCAGGGCTCGGGTAGGCTGGTGGATCAGGTGCTCCAGGAAGACATCGAGAGCATCCGCTCCTACTATTTACTCAATGGGTTCTACGCAGTAGCCGTCGGTCCAGCCGAGATCGAGAACCGAGACAATCGGCTGTGGGTCACCATTCCGATCGAGGAGGGACCACAACGTCGGGTAGTGGGTCTGACCTTCGACGGGATCGAGAATCTGGATCAGGAAGAGCTCGCCGAGGGTCTTGCCCTGCGACCGGGTGGCCCCTTCCACCCGCGTCTGTTGGATGAGTCCCTGGACGCCATACGCGCCCGCTATGAGGAGCAGGGTTTCGCGGCGGTCCAGCTCGCCACCGAGCAGGAATGGAACACGGAGCAGACTCTGGTGGACATCGGCATCCAGATTCTCGAGGGTCCAAAGAGTGTCGTCGACCGCGTCATCATCCGGGGAAATCAGAAAACCCGTACCTCGGTGATCCAGAGGGCCATCGGTTTGCGGCCAGGCTCGACCCTGAGCGCGGGCCGTCTGCTGGAGGCGCAGCGCCGGCTCTACGACCTCGGGGTCTTCTCGCGGGTCGAAGTTCGTCGCTCGGCGGGGACGCCCTTTAGTGGTGCTCGAGATGTCCTGGTACGGGTGGAGGAGGGGAAGAACCGCAGAGTCACCTACGGTGTGGGCTACGACTCGGAGGCGGGTTTCAGCGGGATCCTCGGCTTTGCCCACAGCAATATCCTGGGCCGGGCGCTCGGTGGGCGGATCGACCTGCGCTACAGCCAACGCGAGCAGCTCGGCCGGGCCCTGATCCGACAGTCCTATATCGGGCGGGCGCATATCCCGACAACCTACTCGCTCTTCTACATCGCCGAGGACAGGGAGAGCTTCAGGTCCCGGCGGCAGGGCGGCCAGGTCTTCCTCCAGCGCTATACCAATCGCCAGCGGCACGCCATCCTTTACAACTACCGGATCGTTGACACTCTCGATGTGGACCCCGCCCTCGAGGAGCTCGAGATCGACCGTGAGCTGAGCGAGGTCAGGATCTCCAGCATCACCCCGAGCAACACCTGGGACCACCGGGACGACCCGATCGCGCCCACAACCGGCTGGAGCACGACTGTGCAGCTCGAATACGCTTTTCCCCTGTTCGCTGCCGACGCCAGTTTCCTAAAGCTGTTTGCCCAACAGACCGGCTACTTCAACCTTGGTCACTTCGGAGTGCTGGCGGCAAGCTTTCGTCTCGGGGCCATCGAGCCGGTCGGGACCCCGACCGTGGACGATCCCACGGTTCCCGAAGACCTGCCATCGAAGTACATCCCCATCTCCGAGCGTTTCTTTGCCGGTGGTCGCACCACTCACCGCGCCTACAAGCGCGATACCCTGGGTGTTCCCGGTGAGACGCTGCTGGTCGTTCCCGACGAGGACGATCCGAATGCCGAGCCCCGCCTCGTGCCGATCGGTGGCAATGCCCTGCTGATCGCCAACCTCGAATATCGCTTCCCCATATTTGGCACATTTGGCGGCAGCGCCTTTGTCGACGCGGGTAACGTCTGGGCGGACTGGCGAAACGTCGACCTGGGAGATTCCAGGCCCGGCATCGGCGTCGGGGTCCGCTGGCTCTCTCCCGTCGGCCCGCTGCGGGTGGAAATAGGCTGGAAGCTCGACAAGCTGCCGCAAGAAGACCCCTACGTCATCCTCTTCAGCTTCGGCAACGCCTTCTAACCGCGACGCCTGCCGGCCGGAAAGCTGAAGCGGCCGGCCTCCGTGCCGGCCGAGAAAAGAACCAGCACTCGTTTTCCGTCTGATGGAGTAAGGAGAGGCGTGGACGCTCATTTGACCTATATGACCATTTATGACTATCATATGGTCATGACACGAGTGGGAATCGCAGATTTGAAAGCCAGGCTCAGCGAGCACCTGCGCAAGGTCCGCCAGGGAGAAACAGTCACCGTGCTCGACCGGCAGACCCCGATCGCCCGCATCGTGCCCGAGAGCGGGGGCCAGGGCCTGCTCCATATCCGCTGTCCAGCTGCCGGGTCGCCAGCTCCGTCGAAGGTACCCCTACCGCCGGCACCAAGAGTGGAAATCGACGTCGTCGATCTCCTCCTCGAGGATCGAGGCAAACGTTGATCGCCTATGTCGACAGCTCGGTCCTACTACGACTGATCCTCCAACAGGAGGGGGCTCTGGAAGAGTGGGACACGGTGGAAAGAGGGGTCGCAAGTGCCCTGGTCGAGGTGGAGTGTCTGCGCACCTTGGACCGCCTCAGAATCGGTGGTCAGCTCGAGGAAGTAGACCTCGTTCAGCTCCGGGAGACGGTCTTCCGAGTGACGGCCTCTCTCGAGGTCGTCGAAGTGTCGGCGCCCGTCTTGTCACGTGCCTCCCAGCCCCTGCCCACGGCGCTCGGGACCCTTGATGCCATTCACCTGGTGACGGCGCTCATGTGGCGTGACGAGCTCGAGACCGACCTCGTAATGGCCACCCACGATCAAGCCCTGGCTCTGGCGGCGCGCGCCTGCGGCTTGCTGGCGATCGGGGTCTGACCACCGACCCGACTACGGGAGTCGTGTCCGGAGCCCTGGTTGAATCACAGTATCCAGAGCGACATCGTAAACCCAGCGTCGTGTCGCGATCGGTGAACTGTCGAGTCGGCCCACTGTATGAATCGAAACCCTGAAGTCGTCGAGCTAGTCTGGGGTCACTCCTCCACCGCGGGTCAGGCCCTGAAACTCCGGATCGTCCCTCAGTGAAGCAAACTCGTCCTCTTGACTCATCAGCTTGGGGCTAATGCCCAGTTCGATCGCCTCACGCATCGCAGCCAGGGTTTTGTCCCGCTTGCCACAAAGGGCGAAGACGTAAGCAAACTGATGGGCGCTGTGTGCCGCTCGAGGGAGGGTAGTCATCAACTT